>JBGSSV010000043.1:0-3209 GCA_041736875.1 Chthoniobacterales bacterium
GGCGGTGCGGCGCGGGTCCGACCGTTACCCTGCTTTGGGCGTCGTCAGTTTGGTTTTGCCGCGCGGACGGCCCGCGGCGGCGCGGGGTTCGGCCGGGCGGAAGGGCGCGACAAACGCGTCCTCGAAATTGAAGCAATTCTCGAAGTCCTCGAGCTGATCGTCCTCGGCCCGCCCGAAGACGCCGGCCTCAATCAGGTTGAAGACCATGCGGCCGACATCGCCGGTCGAGCGGACACCCCAGTGGCCGAGGACGGTGAGTCCCATGGGGCCGAACTGCTGGAGCGAGTATTCGCGAAATCCGTCGAGCAACTCAGCGGCGGAGACATGGGTGTTGGCCGCCGCGCGCGTCTTGCGGCGACGCTTCTGGCTGAACTCGAGGGCCTCGCGGAGAAAGAGGTAGGCCTCGCGGTGGTAGCGGGGGTCGCGGGCGACGACTTGATCGAGCGTCTCGGGGAAGGCGGGTTTCTGCATGGTGGGATCAACGTTCTTCAACCTGCTCGGCCGCCGCGGCAACAGCGCGGGTTTCGCGCCAGTGCTTGAGACCGAGCCCCGCAACGAAGGCGGCCAAGACGAAGGCCACGAGTTTCCGCTCCTGTCCTGTGAGTTCGAACATGAACCGAGTAATTTGCCGCAAAAGCCGGCGGAGCGCAAGCAGACCGGTGCGCGGATTTTCTGGTCACCGAGCCCTGCCGATGGGACAATCTTTGCAGATCACATGGAAAACTCGGCCAAATGGCACCTGCGCAAGCACGAAGACGGCGACATTTTTGGCCCCGTCGATTTCGCCAAGCTGAAGGAATGGACGCGGGCCGCGCAGGTTTCGCCGCTCGACATGGTCAGCGACGACCGGGCGAATTGGATCAAGGCGCCGATGCTGCAGGAGCTCCACATGGATTATCTCATCCAGTTGGGCGACGACTCCTACTACGGCCCGACGACCGAGGAGACGGTGCAGGAATTCCTCCGGCTCGGGGAGATCAGCGCCGACACCATGCTGATCAACTGCTGCACCGGGGCGGAGATGGCCCTGCGCGACAGCGGCTTTTTCCAGGGTCAGCCGCCACCGATGGAAGAAATCGCCCTGCGGGAACCCGGGCACCGGACCATCCGCCAAAACCTCCAGCAGCGCATCCGCGAGTTGGAACTTCTGCTGGTTGAGCGGCGCCAGCAGCTCGAAATGGCCGACCTCCGCATCCGCCAACTCGAACGCCGCCTGCAGGACGCAGGGCTGAAGGCGGACTGAGATTCGGCCGGCCACCATGGCGAAAGAGCGGCTGGATGTCCTGCTCGTCCGGCGCGGACTCTGCCCCTCGCGGGAAAAGGCTCAGCGTTTCATCATGGCCGGGCAGGTTTTTTCCGGCGGCACGCGGATGGACAAGGCCTCGCAGGCGCTGGCCGAGGACACGCCGCTGGAAGTGCGGGCGGAGGATGTTTACGTCGGGCGCGGGGGCCACAAGTTGGAGGCGGCGCTGGACCATTTCGCCCTCGATCCGCTCGGCTGGGTGTGCCTCGACGTCGGCGCCTCGACCGGAGGTTTCACCGATTGCCTGCTGCAACGGGGGGCTCAGCGCGTCTACGCCCTCGATGTCGGCCACGGGCAACTGGCCTGGAAACTGCGCCAGGACCCGCGGGTCGTGGTCATCGAGCACTGCAACGCCCGCCACCTGCAGCCGGGCGATTTGCCGGAGAAAATGCACCTCGGGGTGGTCGATGTGAGTTTTATTTCGCTGACTTTGGTCTTGCCGCCGATGGCGGGGCTTCTTAGTGACGGCGGGATGGTGGTGGCCCTGATCAAACCGCAATTCGAATTGTCGCGCCCCGAAGTCGGGCGCGGTGGCGTGGTCCGCGAGGCGGCGGCGCACGAGCGCGCGGTGGAAAAAATCCGCGCGTGGGCCGCGCAAGCCGGATGGTTCTGGGGTGGGGTCACCGACTCACCCATCACCGGGGCGGATGGCAACCGCGAATTCCTTTGCCTTCTCCGGCCATGAGACGGATCGGCATCTTGGCGCGGGTGGACAAGCCACAGGCGGGTCCTTTGGTGGCTGACCTGTGCGCCGCCCTCGAAGCCGCCGGGGTGGCCGTGCAGCTCGAGCAGCGCACCGCCGGGCTGCTCGGTGCGGATTTTTCCGGCGTGACCGAGAGGGAACTGGCCGCTTCCTGCGACCTCCTCATCGTGCTCGGCGGGGATGGAACCATCCTGCGCGTGGTTCACCGCGTGCGCGGGGTCATGCCGCCCGTCTTCGGCATCAACCTCGGCTCGCTTGGATTTCTCACCGGCGTGGGCAGTGACGAATGGCGGCGCGCGGTCGAGAGCATCGTCGCGGGGGATTACTGCCTGAGCGAGCGCTCGCTGCTCCGCGTCGAAATCGAGCGCGGCGGCCGGGTGGTCGATGTTCTCACCGGTCTGAATGACGTGGTGCTCAGCCGCGGGCATCATTCGCAGTTGATCAAGGTCGAGGTGCGCGTCGATGGCGAGGAATTGTGTCAGTACAATGCGGACGGCCTCATCGTGGCCACGCCGACCGGCTCGACCGCCTATTCCATGTCGGCCGGCGGTCCGCTGCTCCTGCCCGACAGCAACTCGCTGGTCCTGACGCCGATCTGTCCGCATGTCCTGACCAACCGCTCGGCCGTGATGGCCGATACGGGCCGCCTCGAGTTGCGCCTGGTCGGTTCTGCCCCGGGGGTGACGGCAAATGTGGACGGCCAAGAAATCCGCGAATTTTCCGCCGGGGATGTTCTGCGGGTTTCCCGGGCCGAGATGACGCTGCAGCTGGCAACCCTGCCGGGCCGGACCTTCAGCGTCGTTCTGCGCGACAAACTCAAATGGAGCGGCAGCAACATATGAGCCAAGCCGAGTTGGTGGAGCCGTGCCGCGTGGGCCTCGAGGCGTCGGCGGCGACCCGGGAGGAGGCCATCCGCGCCGCAATCAACCTGCTGCAGGGCGACCCGCGCATTGGTTCGTGGGAGGATTTTGTCGCGGCCGTCCGGGCTCGCCCGATCGTGGATTTTTGCGGCGGAGAGATCTGCCTCGCCCACGGCCGGGGCGGGGCGATCAAGGGTCTGTCCTTTGCTGCCGCCCGGATCCAATCCGGCGCGGTCGCCGCCGGGGTTCCGCGGCTCGTCTTTGTTTTCGGCATCCCCGCCGCCATGGCCGAGGAGTATCTGCGCACGGTCGGAGCGCTGGCGCGGGTCTGCGGCGATCCGGC
>JBGSSV010000085.1:0-4182 GCA_041736875.1 Chthoniobacterales bacterium
TCCGGCCCGCGCGAGAGGAATTGCGCCGGCCAGCGGGGTCAGCATCGAGGCGGCTCCGGCGGGCGCGGCGGCCTCTGCCATGGGCAGCGGTGGTGGTTGGGATTCAAGGGAGCCGTCCCACGAGGGATCAAGCGCGCGGATACGCTCCTCGATGGGAGGATGCGTGGCGAAGAAGGAAGCCCATCCGGATCTGAGCCCGCTGGCGAAGAAGAGATGCGCGACATCCTGGCTGTGCTCGTTGGTCACGCGCGAGCCCGTGGTGGCAATCTTTCGCAGGGCCCCGGCGAGTCCCTGCGGGTTGCGGGTGAATTGCACGGCCGCGGCATCGGCAAGAAACTCTCGCTGGCGCGAGACCGCGCTTTGCAGGAGGCGGCCGAAGAGGACGCCGATCCAGCCCGCGGCGAGCAGGACGAGCCCGAGGGCGGCGATGGCCAGGACGGCCCCGCCGCCTTCCTTGTTGTTGCCGCGGCGGCGCCCTGCACCACTGTAGAAGGTCATGCGGAGGACGCCTTGGCCGATGACCGAGAGCACCAATAGGCCGAAGACGAGGCCGATGAGGTGGATGTTCAGCCGCATGTCCCCGTTCAGGATGTGGGAAAACTCGTGGGCCACGACGCCCTGGAGCTCGTCGCGGCTGAGTTGACGGATGCAACCGCGGGTCACCGCGACAGCCGAGTCCTCGGTGGCGAATCCGGCAGCGAAGGCGTTGATGCCTTCCTCCGCATCGAGCACGTAGATCTCCGGCACGGGCACGCCGGAGGCAATGGCCATTTCCTCGACCACGTTGACCAGCTTGCGCTCGTCCGGGTCGGTCGTCGCCGGATCAACCGGCCGTCCGCCCACGCTGCGGGCCACGCTCCCGCCGCCGGCGCGGAGGGCGAGAATTTTGGTGAGCGAGGAAACGCCCACGACCAAGACGGTGAGCCCCGCCACCGTGGCGAAGACGACCGGATCCCACAAGGCGCCGTCGTGGTCGGCGAAGAAGACCAGGATGGCTTCGACTGCGAGGTAGATGACGATGATGAGCCCGGCGACGGAGGCGAGGAAGAGCCCGATGAGCCGCCGCGAACGGGCGCGGGCCGCATCCTGCGCGGCAAAGAAGTTCGTCGCCATGTCCCGGCGGCGGGTCAACTGAAGCTGACCTTCACCGCCTCGCGCTCACCCTCGTTGGTGATTTCGAAGAGTTCGGCCGGTCCGAAGTTGAACATACCGGCGATGATGACCGTCGGGAATTGCTCGCGCCGCGTGTTGTAGCCCATGACCGAGTCGTTGTAGGCCTGACGGGCGAAGGCGATCTTGTTTTCCGTCGAGGTCAGTTCCTCGGTCAGCTGCATCATGTTTTGGTTGGCCTTGAGGTCGGGGTAGGCCTCGGCCAGGGCGAAGAATCGGCCCATGGCGCCGGTCAGGGCGGTTTCGGCGCCGACCAGTCCCTTGATGGCCCCGGGATCTTCGGGGTGCGCGGCGGCGTTCGTGCTGGCGGTGGAGGCGGAGTTGCGGGCGGCGATGACGGCTTCCAGCGTCGCGCGCTCGTGCTGGAGGTAGCCCTTGGCCGTTTCCACGAGGTTCGGGATGAGGTCGTAGCGGCGCTTGAGTTGGACGTCGATTTGCGCGAAGGCGTTCTTGAAAAGGTTGCGCGCCTGCACAAGGCCGTTGTAGGCCCCGATGACGTAGAGCACGCCGACGACCAGGAGGGCGAGGATGACGAGGAGTCCGGTTGTGAGAATAGCCATGATGGCAACGCATACGGCAGTCCGACCGCACCCGGCGAGCATATTGTGAGATGCCGGGTCCGGCTCGTTTCAGCTAGTGAAAAGGATCCGGGCATCAGGTAGGATGGAATGCTCATGGAAAAACGCGTCGACCTTCACCTGCACACGCGGCACAGCGCCCGGGCGACCGACTGGCTGCTGCGCAAGGTCAATTTTCCGGCAAGCTGTTCCGATCCGAAAACCCTCTGCCGCGGGCTCCGGCAGGCGGGGTTTGACTTCGTCACCTTCACCGATCACGACACGATCGACGGCTGTCTCGAAATCGCAGGTCAGCCGGGGGCGTTCATCAGCGAGGAGATCACGGCCTTTTTTCCCGAGGATGATGTGAAGGTCCACCTGCTGGCCTGGGGCATCACCGAGGCGCAGCACGCGGAGATTCAGTTATTGCGGCGCGACATCTACGCCTTGGCGCTCTGGCTCAAGCAAGAGGACATCGCGCACGCGGTGGCTCATCCGTTCTGGCCGGTGGACGAGCGGCTTTCAGTCGATCACTGGCAGCGGCTCATCCTGCTTTTCCGCCATTTCGAAACGGTCAATGGCTTGCGGGACGCGCTGCTCGGGCAGACGGCCGAGTTCGCGCTCTCCCGCCTGACTCCCGAGCGGATTGCGCAGTTCGCCGAGAAACGGAAGCTCGAGCCGTTGTGGGACGAACCGTGGCGCAAGGTTTTCACCGGCGGGTCCGACGACAAGGGCGGGATTTTTTGCGGGCGGGCGTGGACCTCCGTTGATACGGCGGAGACTCCGGCCCAGTTCTTGGCCGCCGTGCGCGCGGGACAGTGCCGCCCGGGCGGCCAGGGCGGGGGACCGCTGCTCATGGCCCACAGCCTTTACAGCGTGCTTTTCGAGTTTGCGCAGGAGCGCCTGTCCCAGAACGCGCAGAAGCCGGCCGCCGCCCTGCTCGAAAAAATGGCCGGCCGCTTCATGGAGGGCAAAGATCCGACCCGCTTCACCCTCGCAGAGAAACTCGGCTTTCTCGCCCAAGGCATCGCCACGGGAAAAATCTGGGAGGTCGCGCTGCCGGGCAACGCGTCGCTGTGGAAGGAACTGGCCGACGCGGTGGGCAAGCCCGGCATTCGCTCGGCCATCGAGAAGGCCACCACCGGCGTGTCCGCCCCCGAACGCCGGGCCTTTCTCACCGCCAACCTCCTGGTCAACCAATTGGCCTTCCGCTTCTTTTCGCAGTTCATCAAGCAGTTGCAGGGCGGGCGGCCGATCGAGAGCCTGCAGTTCGTCGGTTCCATCATTCCGCTCGCCCTCGGCCTCGCCCCGTATTTCTACGCCTTCCGTTCCCCCGGTCGGGCCGACCTTGGTCCGCTTTGTGAAAGCACCTGCGGCGCGGTTCCCGACGCGCTGCAGAACCGCAAGCGCGCCTGGTTCACCGACACTCTCGAGGACGTGAACGGGGTTTCGACCACCATCCGCAAAATGACCGCCGCCGCGCGCTCCGAGGGCTTTGATCTCGTCGTGGCCACCTCCCGCGGCGAGGTCGCACCGTGTGACATTCCCATCGTCAACTTCCGCCCGGTCGGCGAGTTCGAACTGCCCGAATACGAGCTGCAGAAGCTGAGCTTCCCGCCCGTGCTTGAGATCATCGATTACATCCAGCGCGAGTCGTTCAGCGAAATCATCATCAGCACGCCCGGGCCGATCGGACTCTGCGCGTTGCTTGCGGCCAAGCTGCTCGGGCTGAAGACCAGCTCGATCTATCACACGGATTTCCCGCAATACGTGCGCATCCTGACCGACGATTCGTGGATGGAGACTTTGACGTGGAATTACATGAAGTGGTTCTACGAGCAGATGGACGTGGTCTTCGTCAACTCCGAGGACTACCGGCGAGCTCTCCAAGCCCGCGGGATCGCGGCCGAGCGGATTCATATTCTTCCGCGCGGACTCGACACTGAACTCTTCAGTCCGAAGCGCCGCGATCCGGCCTTCTGGCGTGCCCGTGGTCTGGCCGACGGAGAGATCGGTCTGCTTTACGCCGGGCGGGTTTCGAAGGAGAAGAAGCTCGATCTGTTCTCCGCCGTGGTTGGAAAGTTGCGCGCCGAGGGGTTGCCCGTGCGCGGGCTCGTCGTCGGTCACGGTCCTTACGCCGAGGAATGGAAGTCGGGGTTTCCGGATGCCATTTTCACTGGTTACCTCAGCGGCGTCGAACTCGCGACCGCCTACGCGTCGGCTGACATCTTTGTTTTTCCCAGCACGACGGATACGTTTGGCAACGTCATCATCGAGGCGCAGGCTGCGGGACTTCCTTGCGTGGTCTCCGACCAGGGTGGCCCGCGGGAGTTGGTCGAGGATGGCGTGGATGGATTGATCACGCGCGGCGGAGACCTTGCGGCGCTGACCGCGGCGGTGCGTCGGCTCTGCACCGATGACGCCCTGCGGCGCTCGATGGGGGAGGCCTCGCGGC
>JBGSSV010000100.1:0-2002 GCA_041736875.1 Chthoniobacterales bacterium
GCCGCCCCCTGGGCGGCCGAAGTCGCCGCCTTCGTCGCCTCCCAACCCGGCGCCACCCCCGCGCTGCCGGTCCACCTCACCGAGGCCATACGCGCCGCTCTGCCGCCAATCGAAACACCCTTTTGCCGGGACAAGCCCCCGAATTGGTTGCGAAAGCTTGAATAGGCCATGGGCTATCAAGAATCCAACAACCGCCCCTCATTTACAAATAATATGCGACCAGTAGCAAAACCCAACATTAACGAACGGTCGTTTACTATAAGTTCGGCCACAAAACGACGCGCTGCTACACTCATTTAACCTCCCTCAATGAAATCATTTCTCCTGGTTCCGCTTCTATTAACATTCGTCCAAGTCACCTATGCGGCAGAACCACCGCCCCCCTTAGACTCGCAGGTATTTTCCCTTACGGGCTTATCAAACACCCTGGTAAGTTATAACGCAGATACACTTCAGCCAAACGGAAGTGCCGCTCTCGCGGGTGGACGCGTCGAATACGACCTTGCCTTCGATGACTCAGGTCGCCTCTTTGGACTCGGCATTATAAGCGGAAGCCGCGCCCTCCTTGAGTATGATCCGGCCTCAGGAGCCATCATCAATTCATCTGCGGTGACCGGATTCATCACCGAAATCGCCGCCCAGCAAGTTCCAGAGCCGACCATCGCGTTCTTCTTGGCGGTTGGAACAGCTCTTTTTGCCGCTCGTCGTCTGAGAAGATCATTATGATACCTAGACCACAGCAATGCTTTCGACGCAAGAGACCCGAACAATGGCGCTGCAGAGAACGGCTCCGGAGTCTCTGAGCTTTGCGTTCGGAACTGAGATGAAGATGCCTTCCTACGCGCGCTGGTCATTTGTGGTAGTTGAAACTCTACTGATTGTCTTCCCCGTTGCGCTCCTAATTACCAGAATGGCAGGATGGCCGGGAGCAGCCGCGGATTCCCCACTCCAAGTTCTGTTTCTCGCATTTCCAATCGGATTTATCGGAATGACAGTTTGGCTGGTAGCCTTTCACGCCAAAGAACCTGAGCGTGCAAGGATCGGATTGGTTTCGCTTTTGGTGATTTCGCTCCTAGCCCTGCTCGCCGATTATGTAATATTGCAATGACAGCAATCCGAACAGACCAGTCCACCGAATGCCGTGCCTTCGGCACCTCTGGCATTTGGGCTGCGGAGCAGGCTCGGATGCCAGAAGCAAGCAGGGATACCTTATCGGGGACGTCCGGCCCTCTCATGAAATACACCATCGCACTATTGCTCTTTCTTGCGTCGATGCCCTCGTTGCAGGCGGAGCGGGATATTGTTCCGATCTTCCAGCCCTTGAGCCTGCTGGGGACGGAATTGGAGGCTTATCCTTTGGGGCAGGAGGAGGGCATTTGTGCCGACGTCATGGCCACGCCCGCGATCGTCTCTTCCGCCTATCCCGAGGCGATTGTTCAGGCCATCGCCTTGCCGCATCGCTTTTATCAGGCTCCGGAGGGGTTCCCGGACGAAAGCAATCTGCTCGTTTTGACCGGTGCCCGGCTGGTCGCCGCTTGGGGTGAGGAGCGGCACTCGGTGACCATCGATTTTTCGCAGGTATCGCTCGGGGAGAAACTCGGCGTGACCCTGGACCAACTCTGCCGCCTGACCGTCCTGTGTTTGTCGAAGTCTCTCCGGCAGGGATACTCCGACGGCAAGCCGATTGATCTGCACTGGAAGCTGCCCCCAAACGGCCAAGAGTTGTTGGCCGGTCTGCCGTCGGTCTTGGCCACGGAGCCGGTCGAAGCAGGGCCGGCCGCGGACCCTTAAGGTCGCTCAGTTCTCCAGCAGACAGACGGTTTCGATCGAGGCGGTCTGGGGGAACATGTCCACGGGAACAACCCGCTTGAGCGCGTGCTGAGGGGCGAGCTTGGCCAGGTCGCGCGCCAAGGTGGCCGGGTCGCACGAGACGTAGACGATCCGGGCCGGCTGCGCGGCCAGCAGGGCGTCGATGACCTCGGCGGCCAAACCCTGGGCCGGC
>JBGSSV010000135.1:0-24270 GCA_041736875.1 Chthoniobacterales bacterium
GGGGACCGTGGCCGGACGCGGGGTGGCGGCCACAACCATCGCCGGGGGGGCCGCCGGTGCCGTCGGCGTCGTGGCCCTCGCGGCGGACGGAGCCTTGACTTTGTGCAATTCGGTCAGCTGCTGGCGCAGTTCGAGATTTTCGTTCTTCAGCCTTGAGGCCTCGCGGGCGGGAATGACCGTGCCCTCGGCGAGGCGCGAGACCAGCGTGAGTCGAAGACGATCCACATAAGTCTTCACATCCGTGGAGAATTGCCCCTGCGGCGCGAGTTCGAGGTAGCGCTCGAAGTGATGCAGGGCACCGACCTCGTTTTTCAACTGGTCCTCATAGAGCAGACCAAGGCGGTAGTGCGCCTCGGCCGAGAGCATCGTGCCGTCGAGGGCGGACTCGAAATGCTGCACTGCGCGCTGCAGTTCGCCGCGCTGGACCGCGTCGTTGCCCTCGCGGATGTGGCGCCCGGTCTGGGAGAACGTCAGCAGGTCGCACCCCGAGGGGAATATCGCGACAACCGCAACGAGGGGCAGAAGGATCGCCCGGCAAGCATAAGCGACTGGTTTAGACATGGACGGCATGATATGGTTCGCCGCGTGGCAAGCAAGGCTCTGATCATGGTCATCACCTCCGCGGCTTTCGGTCTGGCCGGATGCGCGACCACCCGGCCGCCGGCCACGGGGGAGATCAAGCAGAATGTCGTCCCCCGCCAAGCGTTGGCCCGCGAAGCCAGCCGGAGTGAGCCGGCTCCGCCCCCGCCGCTACCTGCGCCCTCGCCTGCCCCCTCGGGTTCCGCCCCGAAAAAATCAACCCCGCCGCGCAGCGCCCAAGTTGTGTCCATGGTCGACGCCGATACCTCGTGGATCGATTACGGCAGCACTTTTCTCGTCACGCGACGCAACACCGGCACCGTGCCAGCCGTCCCCCTCTTCCGTCAGGCCATCGTCGTCGCCGCCGTGCGTGATGCCATGGCCGGCCTGCCCGCCGAGCCCACGGCGGAATTCAGCAGCGGCTCGTTGACCCTCAACTTCACCCGCGGTTCACCCGAGGAGATCGCGGCCGCGATCAATCGAGCCATCGCCGTGCCGGAGGTTCTCCGCCTCCGGGTGGTGCTTCGCGGATAGGGCCGCCCTGTCTCCCATGACCAAGTCGCCACCTCCCCCGCTTCGCTGGCTGATCGTGCCGCTGGTCGTCTTTGGGCTCGGCGCCCTCGCCGCCCTTGTTGGCGGAATCTATCTCGCCAAGAGCGAAATCGACCGCATCAAGACGAAGGAGTATGCGAGCCTCTCGGCCATCGGCTCGCTCAAGGCCACGCAGGTGGAGCAGTGGCGCACGGACTTCGCCCTAGGCGCACTCCGCCTCTCCCGGGAAAAAATCCTCCGCGAAGCCGTCGAGAAAAGTGACACGGCTGAACTCGAGGCTACCCTGCGCAATTACCTCGGCCCCAGAGCCGGTTCGGTCGCGGAGATCCTGCTTTTCAACCCGCAGGGCGGCCTACTGCTCAGTGTCAGCGACGGCCCGCAAGATGAAGACGTGCCGGCCGAGACTCCTCCGGCCCTCGCGGCTGCCATCGCGGAGGCGCTGCAAGCTCCTGAGCCCGTCCTCTCCGAGATGTATCAGACACCGGACGGCATCATTCACCTCGATGCGCTGGCCGCGGTGCGTGATCCCGCAGGCCGGCCGCTCGCCGTGGTGGTCCTGCGGGAGAACGTGAACGGCTACCTGTTCCCGCTCCTGCAGTCTTGGCCGACCGAGAGTAAAACCGCCCAGACCGTTCTCGTCCGGCGCGATGCCGACGAGGCCATTTACTTGAACAACTTGCGCCAACGTCCGGAGACGGCCATGACCGCGCGCTTTCCGCTCAGCGAGACCGAACAGCCGGCCGTGCAGGCCGCCTTGGGCAAGACGGGAATCATCGAGGGCCGGGACGAGCAGGGCAAAGATGTGCTGGCCGATGCCCGACAGATCCCGCGCTCCTCCTGGTCGATTTTGGCCACGCTGGAGCGGCAGGAAATGTTCGCCGATATCCCGAGGCGGCTGGCCCTCATCGCGTCGATTGTTGTCCTTCTCATCCTCCTCTCCGCACTCTCGGTCAAGGTCTTCTATGACTGGAAGCGCGCTCAGATCTCCCGCAGCCTCGAGGAAGCGCGGGAGCGGCAGCGCGAGGCCGAGGAGATCTACCAGAAGCTTTTCGACCACATGCTCAACGGGTTCGCCGCGCACGAGATGATCTACGACGATCAGGGGCGCCCCAAAGATTACCGCTTTGTCTCCGTCAACTCGGCCTACGAGCGGATCACCGGCCTGCGGGCCGAGGCCCTCATCGGGCGCACCGTGCTCGAGGTCCTGCCTCGCACGGAGCCCTATTGGTTCGAGGCTTTTGGCCAGGTGCTTCGCACCGGCCAACCGGCGACCTTCGAAAACTACTCCGTCGACCTCGGGCAGCACTTCGAGGTCTCCGCCTTCCAGATCGCCCCCAACCAGTTCGGCGCCATCATTGCCAATGTCACCGAACGCAAGGTGGCCGAAAACAAAATCCGCGAGAGCGAGGAACGCTTCCGCAGCTACATCGAGAATGCCCCCGATGCGGTTTTCGTCACCGACCCCGATGGCTTCTTCCTCGACGTCAACCCCTCGGCCGAGCGCATCTCCGGATACTCCCGGCAGGAGCTGATCGGAAAACACATTTCCGACCTGACCGACCCGCAGGATCGCGCCCGCGGGAAAAGACACTTCGAGACTCTTCTCGCCACGGGGGAAGCGATCGATGACGTCCGCCACCGGACCAAGGCCGGCAAGGTGCGAACCTGGAACATCAAAGCGGTCCGACTCGATGCGCGCCGCTATCTGTCCTTCATCGCCGATGTGCATGACCTCCGCCAGTCCGAGGAGCACGCCCGACTCAACGCCCAGCGGGCCGAGGCCTTCCTCCAACTCCCCACCGCGATCGAGTCGATGGACGAGGAAGAGTTCATCCGCTTCGGATTGGAACTCGCCGGCAATCTCACCCGCAGCAGTCTCGCCTTGATCCATTTCGTCGGCGAGGACGACGCGGAACCCCGGTTGCTCGCCTGCTCAAGCCGGACCATTGCCGAGCACGGACCGGACGCCAGCTCCTATCCGCCAGAGTTGGCCGCGGTGCGGGATGCCGCGAGAAAAAGCCGGGCGCCGTCCATCGCCGTGGACCAAGCTGCGTCAACTCCCGGCCAAGCCCCCTACCGGTTTTTCGCCATTCCCGTGATCGAGGACGGCCGCGTCGTCATGCTCACGAGCCTTGGAAAGGAAGCCTCCGAGCACGCGGAGTGGGACGTGGAAACGGTGCAACTCATCAGCAACGACATCTGGCATCTGGTGCAACGCCGCCGCGGCCTCGCGGCCCTGCGGGCCAGCGGCGAGCGGTTCCGCAACGTCATCGAGACCTCCCAACTCCCCTTTGCGCTCTACAATCTCGACGGTCAGGTCACCTACCTCAACAGCGCCTTCACCCAGACCTTTGGCTATGGCCTGGACGACGTCCCCACGATCGAGGCGTGGTGGCCCAAAGCCTATCCGGACCCGCTTTACCGCGAGCGCATCCAAGCCGCCTGGCGTGAGCGGGTCGAAGAAGTGATGGCCAATCAGGTCCCCTTCAAGCCGCTTGAAGCCACCGTCCGCTGCAAGGACGGAAGCGACTGCACCATGATCGCCACCGCCTCCTCCCTCGGCGGCGCCAACCAAGGCGAGGTCATCGTCAACTTCTTCGACATCACCCCGCGCAAGGCCGCGGAAAGGCGGATCTTCCGCCTCTCGCAGATCTACCTCGCCCTGAGCGAGTCGAGCGAGGCCATCGTGAAATGCAAAGAACCCCTCGACCTCTTCCGCACCGTCTGCCGGGTCGTGGTCGAACACGGCGGCCTGAAAATGGCCTGCGTGGGCGAAATCAACGAGGCCGACAAATCAATCTCCTACCGCGCAACCTTTGGGGACGGAACCGGGTATCTGGCCGAGGCCGGCATTTCGGCCAATCCTGATGAACCCGGAGGCCAAGGTCCGACCGGCATCGCCGCCCGGGAGAACCGGCCTGTCTGGTGCCAAGACTTCATCAACGACCCCTCCGTCGCCGCATGGCACGAACGTGGGGCGCGCTACGGATGGCGCAGCCTCGCTGCCGTGCCGCTGCGCCGGGCCTGCCTGCCCGTGGCCATCCTCACCATCTACAGCGACGTCGAGAGTGCCTTTGATGCCGAAGTGCGCACGCTCATCATGGAAATGGCCGACAATATTTCCTTCGCCCTCGACAATTTCGACCGCGAGGACGCCCGGCAACGGGCGGAGACCGATCTGCAAATCAGCCGCGACATGCTGGCCAAGGTCATCAATTCCTCGCCCCAGGCGTTCTTTTGGAAGGACCGCAACAGCGTTTACCTCGGCTGCAACCAAGTCTTCGCCGACAACGTCGGACTCGAAACCCCGGAGCAGATCGTGGGCAAAACCGACTTCGATCTGCCCTTCTCCCGCGAGGACAGCGAGGGCTACCGTGCGGACGATGCCGCCGTCATGCAGAACAACCGGCCGATGCTGCACAAGACCGAGTTGCAGCGCCGGGACGACGGGAAGGCGACGTGGATTGACACCAGCAAGGTGCCACTGCTCGACAGTGAAGGCAGCGTCTACGGCGTGCTGGGCATCGTCGAAGACATCACCGAACGCAAGGCCGCCGAGGAGGAACTGAGCAAACTGCGCAAGGCCGTGGAGCAAAGCGCCAACAACGTCCTAATCACGGACGCGGAAGGCGTGATTCAATACGTTAACCCGGCTTTCGAACGCTCCAGCGGCTACACCCGCGAGGAAGCCCTCGGGTGCAACCCCCGCCTGATCAAGTCCGACATGCACCCGACCGAGTTCTACCGGGACCTTTGGACCACGATCAAATCCGGGCGGAGCTGGCAGGGACAGCTGCAGAACAAACGCAAGGACGGAACCCTCTACTGGGAGTCAGCCGTCATCTCACCGGTTACGGGCGATCGCGGCGAAATCCTCTACTTCATCGCCGTGAAGGAGGACATCTCGGAGCGGAAGACGCTGGAAAGCAGCTTGAAGCAAGCCCTGAGCCGCGCGGAAACCGCCAGCAGGGCCAAGAGCGAGTTTCTCGCTGTCATGAGCCATGAACTGCGAACCCCGCTCAACGGCGTCCTCGGCTTTGCCGAACTGCTCTCCGAAACATCGCTGAGCGAGGAGCAGCAGGAGTTCGTCCGCACCATCCGCAGCAGCGGCGACCACCTCCTTCATGTCGTCAACGACGTGCTTGATTTCTCCAGCATCGAACAATCGACCGTGCGCCTGGACAACACGCCCTTCGTTTTGGCCGACCTCCTCGAATCGGCAAGCATGGTCGTCCGCGCCGGGGCGGAGGACAAGATGCTCGAGTTCCGGCACGAGATGGCGGACAACGTGCCCCACATTATCCGCGGCGACGCGCGGCGCATCCGCCAGATCCTTATCAACCTCCTCGGCAACGCCGTAAAATTCACCGAGGCCGGATCGGTCAACCTGCGAGTCACCCTGGTGACGGGCGAACGCGGCGAAGAGGTGGAGTTCGCCGTGGCAGACACCGGGCCGGGTATTTCGCTCGAGGACAAGACCCAGCTCTTCAAGCCCTTCACCCAGGGAGACTCCACCCTCAGCCGTCGCTACCGCGGCACCGGACTCGGCCTGGCTATCTCGCTGCGCCTGGCCCAAGCCATGGGCGGCGACATCACCATCGCCTCCACTCCCGGCAAGGGGTCGACCTTCGCCTTCCATTTGCCCTGCGACGCCGTGCAACCGGTCACGCTGGACGAGGAAGAGGACGACGACGAACCGATCGGGGCTGAACCCGCAGACCGCGCTGACGCAGCCGCCCGCAGCATCCTCGTGGTCGAGGATGACCGGATCTCGAGTATCTTGGCCGGAAAAATGGTCTCCCTCCTCGGCTACCGCGTGGAGGTTGTCCGTGATGGGCGTCAGGCTCTCGAGGCATTCCGGACGGGAAAATACTGCGCTATTCTCATGGATCTGCAAATGCCCGGCCTTGACGGAGTCGAGACGACCCTTCGCATCCGTGCCGCTGAAGCCACCGGGATGGCCGAACCCGTCCCCATCATCGCGCTGACCGCCAATGTCATGCCCGGCAATCGTGAACGCTGCCTCGCCGCGGGGATGAACGACTTCCTAGCCAAGCCCCTGCGCAAACCCGAGCTGGCCGAGAAACTCAGCCGACTAGCCGGCCCCGCCTGAGGCCTGACTAGCCGCTCGCCCCAGGAACGACAGCCAGAAAGGGGAACGAGGCGAGGGTCGGAATCGAACCGACGCATAGGGCTTTTGCAGAGCCCTGCCTTACCACTTGGCTACCCCGCCATTGAAACTGCTATCAGTGCCAGCCCGGCGCAGCTTTGTCAAACTCGCCAATCTCTCATTGACGCCGCCCCGGCTCGGTCTTTATTCTTCAGGGTCATGGCCCAAAGTCTCGGCCGCGCTTCCATCCAAACTTCATGAATCCTATGCTGCTCGAAAAGGCCCGCGAAATCACCGGCAACGACAAAATCCTCGTCAACCTTGTTTCCCGCCGGGTGCGCCAACTTAATGCCACCAGCCGCCCGCTTGTCGAAGTCGAAGTCGGGATGGGTTTCATCGACATCGCCCTCAAGGAAATCGGCGAGGGCAAGATTTCCGCGCGTCGGATCGAGACCGCCTGAGGTCCGGACCGCCTGAGCGAGGAGGCCCGCCATGGGCACGGACATCGTCACCAACCGCAAGGCGCGGCATAGCTACAACATCCTCGAAAGCTTCGAGGCCGGGCTGGCCCTCAAGGGCACCGAGGTCAAATCCATCCGCGCGGGCCTGGCCAACATGACCAGCGCCTTTGCCCGGCTCGAGCGGGGCGAACTTTTTCTCCACGGCCTGGACATCCAGCCCTACGCCCAAGCCAGCCACGAGCAGCACGAGGCGAAACGTCCGCGCCGACTGCTCGTTCATCGGGCCGAGTTACTCAAGCTCCGTGAGGCCGTCGAGCAGCAGGGATGCGCCCTGCCGGCGCTCAAGCTCTACTGGAAAAATCAGCACGTGAAGGTTCAAATCGGGCTGGCCAAGGGCAAGAAAGCCCCGGACAAGCGGCACGACCTCAAGCGGCAGGTGGCCGAACGCGAGGCCGCCCGCACTGCCGCCGCTTTCAACCGGCGGGGCTGATATTCCGCGTTACCCGCAGCGGACGATCGGTTACATTTTTGCCTCGATGAGTGACGACCACCTGCATCCGAATCCGGACGAGTTCGCCCGCCTGGCCCGCACGCATGGGGTGGTTCCGGTCTGGACGGAGATCGTCGCCGATGCAGAGACTCCCGTGACCGCGTTCGCCAAGATCGCCGGGGACGAGCCGGCTTTTCTTTTCGAATCCGCCGAGCAGGACGACCAGAGCGGCCGCTACTCCATTCTCGGCACCGGGGCCGAACGCGAGTTTGTCGCCCGCGGCAAGCACTTCGAGATCCGCCGCGGCGGGGAGGTCATCCGTTCCGGCGAAGCGGACGACCCGCTGGCCGAGTTGGAGCGGGAAATGTCCGGGCTGAAAATGCCTGCGGAGTTCGCCCACTTCCCCGGCGGATGTGTCGGCTACCTTTCCTACGACGCCATCCGCTACTTCGAGTCGACAATTGCCCCCCCGCCGAAAGACGAGTTGGGGGTTCCGGATCTTTATTTTTTCACCACCGATCGCGTGCTGGTGTTCGACCACCGGACCCGTCGGCTCAAGATTATCGTCAACGCCTATCCCGGCACCGACCCCGGCGCGGCACGAGCCGCCGCGGTCGAGAAAGTCGAGGCCCTGACGCGCCAACTGGCCCAGCCCGCCGTTCTGCCCCCCATCTTCACCGGCGCGGCGACCACCGAGTCCGTTGTCACCTCGAACACGACACGCGAGGAGTTTTTCGCCATGGTGGATCAGGCGAAGGAATACATCCGCGCCGGTGACGTCTTCCAACTCGTCGTCTCGCAGCGATTCCAAACGCCCTTCCAAGGATCCCCGCTCGACCTTTACCGCGCTCTCCGCTTCGTCAACCCCTCCCCCTACATGTTCCTCCTCAGCTGCCCCGGCTACCAGTTGGTCGGCAGCTCACCTGAAGTGCATGTGCGGGTCGACGAGGGAAAAATCCAGATCCGCCCGATCGCCGGCACCATCCGCCGCGGGACGACGCCGGAGATGGACCAGCGCAACGCGGCCGAGCTCCTGGCCAACCCGAAGGAAAGGGCCGAACACCTCATGCTGGTCGATCTGGCCCGCAACGATGTCGGCCGCATCGCCGAGTATGGCAGCGTGCAGGTGACGGATTTCATGACCATCGAGCGCTACAGCCACGTCATGCACATCGTCTCGAATGTGGTCGGCCGGCTTTCGACCGGGCACAGTCCCCACGATGTGATGCGCGCCACCTTTCCGGCCGGCACCGTATCGGGCGCGCCCAAGGTCCGTGCGATGGAAATCATCAACGAACTGGAGAAAAGCAAGCGCTGCAGCTACTCCGGCGCCGTGGGCTATTTCGGCTACGACGGAAACCTCAACTCCTGCATCGCGTTGCGCACGGTTCTGCTCAAAGACGGCCAGGCTTACGTGCAGGCCGGCGGCGGGGTCGTGGCCGACAGCACCCCCGAAGGCGAATACCAGGAAACGATCAACAAGGCCAAAGGCGTCATTCGCGCCATTGAGCGGGCCCGCACCTTCCAATCCCCATGATTCTCGTTCTCGATAACTACGACAGCTTCACCTACAATCTCGTGCAATATTTCGGCGAGTTGGGGGCGGACCTTCGTGTCTTCCGCAATGACCAGATCAGCGTGGCCGAGATCGAGAGCCTGGCTCCAGAGCGCATCGTTATTTCCCCCGGCCCCTGCACGCCGCACGAGGCCGGGATCAGCAACGATGTCATCCGCACCTTCGGCCCCCGGCTGCCGGTTCTTGGCGTATGCCTCGGACACCAGTGCATCGGCGAAGTCTACGGTGGCGAGGTCGTGCGGGCCGACCGTCTGATGCACGGGAAAACCTCCCCGATCTTCCACCGGGGCACCGGGGTGTTTCGCGGGCTCCCCTCGCCTTTCGAAGCGACGCGCTACCACTCCCTCATCGTCAAACGCGACACCCTTCCCGACGTGCTCAACATCACCGCCGAAACGGCCGAGGGCGAGATCATGGGCTTGGCTCACCGCGACTTACCGGTCCACGGGGTGCAGTTCCACCCAGAATCGATCCTGACCTCGGAAGGTAAAAGTCTCCTGCGCAACTTCCTCCGCGTCTAGCCGCGGACCGACAACTTTCGGGCCGTAGCCCCTAGTCCTCGGGAGTCTCGTCCACCACGCCCTCGCCGACCATGTAGCGGGTGAAGCGGCGGATTACGATGTTCTCGCCCAGTTCGGAGATTTTCGCTTTGACCACCTCGCTGATTGTCAGGTCGGGATTCTTCACGAAAGGCTGCTCCATCAGGCAGATGGTGCCGTAAAATTTGTCCACCTTGCCCTCGACGATTTTGTCGACGATGTTGGCCGGCTTGCCCTCGACCTGCGTGCGGTAGATCGCCTTCTCGCGCTCGATCAGGGCCGGATCAACCTGCTCCCGCGAAACGCAGGACGGGTTGGCCGCCGCGATGTGGAGAGTGATATCCTTGACCAGGTCGCGGAAATTTTCGTTCTTGGCCACGAAGTCGGTCTCGCAGTTGACCTCGACCAGCACACCGACCTTGCCTTGCAGGTGGATGTAGGAGGCAACGATGCCTTCCTTGGCCGAGCGTGAAGCCTTTTTTCCGGCGGAGGCGATGCCCTTGGCGCGGAGGAGATCCTCGGCCTTGGCCATGTCGCCGCCAGCTTCAGCCAGAGCGCGTTTGCAATCCATCATGCCTGCGTTGGTTTTTTCACGGAGGTCACGGACGAGTTGCGGAGAGATATCAGACATACAAAAGTTCTCAGTTTTCAGTTCAAAGTTTTCAGCAAAACGGGCAAGCCGCACACGGCGGCCGATTTATTCGCCGACGCCGGCGAGTTCGGGTTCGGCTTTCTTCTGGCGGACGGAGGACGAAGCCTTGATCGCTTCGACCAGCTTCTGCAGGACCACACGGATCGAGCGGATCGCGTCGTCGTTGCCCGCGATCGGGTAATCGACAAGCTCCGGGTCGCTGTTCGTGTCGACGATCGCCACCACCGGGATGCCGAGACGGTTGGCCTCGCGCACGGCGATGTCCTCGCGGGTGGTGTCGATGACGACGACTGCGGCCGGCAACTTCTCCATGTCCCGCAGACCGTCAAGGTTCTTGATCAGGCGGGCCAGCTCACGGCGCAGGGAGGCCTGCTCTTTCTTGCCGATCTTGACCACTCCCGGGCTCTTGAGCTTCTTTTCGATCTCGTGGAGCCGGGCCACGCTCTTGCGGATGGTCGTGAGGTTGGTCAGCGTGCCGCCGAGCCAGCGGTTGTGGACATAAAACTGCCCGCAGGATTCCGCCGCCTCCTTGATTGCCTCCTGCGCCTGCTTTTTGCAGCCGACAAAAAGAACGCGTCCGCCCGCGCCGACCAAGTCGCCGAGGAACTTCATCGCGCGGTCGAGTTGCTCGACCGTCTGACTGATATCGATGATGTAGATGTCGTTTTTTTCCTCGAGGATGAACTCCCGCATTTTCGGGTTCCACCGTTTGGTCTGGTGGCCGTAGTGGACGCCGGACTCGAGTAGTTCGTTGATCAGTTCAATGGATGCCATGTTCGTATTTCTATTTCGTTGCGATGTTTAGCCCGCCTCTTTTTCGGTTTCCGGCGCGGCCAGCAATTCCTCTCCGAGGTCGGCCTGCACCACTTCGATATCGCGGCTGGTCTGGAAGCCCGTGCCCGCCGGGATGAGGTGGCCCATGATGACGTTTTCCTTGAACCCGCGCAGGTGGTCGACCTTGCCGAGGGTGGCGGCTTCGGTCAGGACCCGCGTGGTGTCTTGGAAGGACGCCGCGGAGATGAAACTTTCCGTGCTGAGCGAGGCCCGCGTGATGCCGAGGAGAACGGGCTCGCCCTCGGCCGGCTTGCCGCCGAGTTGGGTGATCCGGTCGTTCTCGCCGTCGAACTCGTTCCGGTCCACCTTGTCGTCCCAGAGGAGCGTCGTGTCGCCCGGATCGGTGATCTTCACCTTGCGGAGCATCTGGCGGATGATGATTTCGATGTGCTTGTCGTTGATCTCGACGCCCTGCAGACGGTAGACCTCCTGAACCTCGTTGAGCAGGTGCTCCTGCAGCGCGGCTGGTCCGCAGACCTGAAGAATCTCGTGCGGCAGAACAGGGCCATCGGTCAGCTGGCTGCCCTTTTTCACCCGGTCGCCGTCGGCCACGATGATGTGTTTGTTCATCGGGATGAGGTGCTCCTCCTCCTCCTTGGTCTGGAGGTCGAGGACGAGCAGGCGGCGCTTGCCGCGGGCCGTGCCTTCGACTTTGACAATGCCGTCGATCTTGGCGATCTCGGCGGAATCCTTGGGCTTGCGGGCTTCGAAAAGCTCGGCCACCCGCGGCAGACCGCCGGTGATGTCCTTGGTCTTGGCCACCTTGCGCGGCGTCTTGGCCAGCAATTGGCCGGCTTCGACCTTGCGGTTGTCCGCCACCACGATGTGTGCGCCGGCCGGAATGGAGTAGCTGGCGATGACGTTTTTCTCGTCACCAACGACCACGATCTGCGGATGCAGATCTTCCTTGTGCTCGATGACGACCAAGCCGGTGATGCCGGTGGCCTCGTCGACCTCGCGCTTGACACTCAGCCCGGGGATCATGTCGCGGAATTCCACGGTGCCGGGCTTCTCGGTCAGAATCGGCAGGTTGTAAGGATCCCATTGGACGAAAACCTCGCCCTTCTTGATCTTGCCGCCGTCCGGCACGGACACGACCGAGCCGATGACAATGCTGTGACGCTCGAGTTCGCGGCCGTCCTTGTCGTTGTAAATGCCAATGAAGCCGTTCTTGTTCAGCACGATGTGGTTGCCGTCGGTCGATTCGACCGTGCGGAGCTCGACGTAGCGGACCGTGCCGTCGTTCTTGGCCTTGATGATCGGCTGCTTGAAGGTCTGGCTGGCCGTGCCACCGATGTGGAACGTGCGCATGGTCAACTGCGTGCCCGGTTCACCGATGGACTGGGCGGCGATGATGCCGACCGCTTCGCCGATCTGCACCGGCTTGCCATTGGCCAGGTTGCGGCCGTAGCACCGCGAGCAGACGCCGCGCTTGGACTCGCAGGTCAGGACCGAGCGGATGCGCAGCTGCTCGACGTTCATGTGCTCGATGGCTTTGGCCATCTCCTCGTCGACAATTTGTCCCGCCTTGATCACCACTTTGCCGGTGACCGGATCCTTGATGGTTTCGCAACTGGTGCGGCCGATGATGCGGGTCTTCAGGTCCACGACCTCTTCGTCGCCTTCATAAATCGGCTGGACGAGGATGCCCTTGACCGTCCCGCAATCCTCCTCGGTGATGATCACGTCCTGGGCGGCATCGACGAGCTTGCGCGTGAGGTAGCCGGAGTCGGCCGTCTTCAGAGCCGTGTCGGCCAAGCCCTTGCGGGCGCCGTGGGTCGAGATGAAGTATTCGAGCACGGTCAGACCCTCGCGGAAGTTCGAAGTGATCGGCCGCTCGATGATTTCACCGGAAGGCTTGGCCATGAGGCCGCGCATGCCGGCGAGCTGCTTGACCTGCTGGCGGTTGCCGCGGGCGCCAGAATCGACCATCAGGAAGACCGGGTTCATTTCGTGCCGGCCCTCGTTGTGGTCGAGGGTGCGGAACATGACGTTGGAGATTTCTTCGCCCGCGTGGGTCCAGATATCGATGATTTTGTTGTAGCGCTCGCCGTCGGTGATGATGCCCTTGCGATACTGCTTCTCGACTTCGTCGATCTGCTTGTGGGCACGGTCGATTTCGACCTGCTTTTCCTTCGGGATGATCATGTCGACGATGCCGATGGAGACACCCGCACGGGTGGCTTCGCGGAAGCCGAGGTCCTTGAGGCGGTCGAGGGTCTCGACGGCCACCTTCTGTCCGCCGACCTGATAGGTGTTCCAGATGATCTCGCTGAGCTGCTTCTTGCCCGCGGCCTTGTTGAAGAAACCGAGCCCCTCGGGCCAGATCTCGTTGAAGCGCACGCGGCCAGCCGTGGTCTCGATGACTTTCTTGCTCGGGTCGCCGTAAACCGACTCCTTCCCGAAATCGGGATTCTTGAAAAGGATACGGGTGTGGGTCTTGATCGCGTCCTCAGCCATGGCCAACTCGACTTCCGAAGCGTCGGCAAAGAGCGGCAGACGAACGTCTTTGTTCTTCTCCGTGATGCGCGGCTTCTGCGTGAGGTAATAGCAGCCGAGGGTGATGTCCTGGGAAGGCGTGGTGATCGGCTTTCCGCTGCTGGGCGAGAAGATATTGTTCGTCGCCAGCATGAGCATGCGGGCTTCCAACTGCGCTTCGGCCGAGAGCGGCACGTGCACCGCCATCTGGTCGCCGTCGAAGTCGGCGTTGTAAGCCGTGCAGACGAGCGGATGAATGCGGATGGCCTCGCCCTCGATGAGGAGGGGCTCGAAAGCCTGGATGGAGAGGCGGTGCAGGGTCGGGGCGCGGTTGAGCAGCACCGGATGGCCCTTGGTCACCTCCTCGAGGATATCCCAAACGATCGGCTCCTGCCGTTCGATGATTTTCTTCGCGCTGCGCACGGTGTGCACGTAGCCGAGTTCCTTGAGGCGACGGATGATGAACGGCTCGAAAAGGACGAGCGCCATTTTCTTGGGCAACCCGCACTGGTTGAGCTTGAGCTCGGGTCCGATGACGATGACCGAGCGGCCGGAGTAATCGACGCGTTTGCCGAGAAGGTTCTGGCGGAAACGCCCCTGCTTGCCCTTGAGCATGTCGCTGAGGGATTTGAGCGGGCGGTTGCTCGCGCCGGTAACGGCGCGGCCGTGGCGGCCGTTGTCGAAGAGCGCGTCCACTGCTTCCTGCAGCATGCGCTTTTCGTTGCGGATGATGACCTCCGGCGTTTTCAGCTGGAGGAGGTTTTTCAACCGGTTATTGCGGTTGATCACGCGGCGGTAAAGGTCGTTGAGGTCGGAGGTGGCAAAACGCCCCCCTTCAAGCGGCACAAGCGGACGCAGGTCCGGCGGGATGACCGGAAGCACGTTGAGAATCATCCACTCAGGACGGGTGCGGGAGTGGAGGAAGCCCTGGGCGAGCTTGAGACGCTTGGCCAGCTTGGTCTTGGTCGTCTTGCTCTTGGTTTTCTCCATCGCTTCCTGCAACTCCTTGACCAGAGCGCCGAGATCGATGCGCTCAAGCAACTTTTGCAGCGCCTCGGCTCCCATGCCGGCGGTGAAATCTTCGCCGTATTGGTCTTCGGCTTCGCGGAATTCGTTTTCGCTGAGCAACTGACCGACCTCGAGGCTGGTGCTGCCGGGGTCGATGACAACGTAATCCTCGTAATAAATCACCCGCTCGAGTTGCTTGGCCGTGAGGTCGAGCATGAGGCCGAGCCGCGTGGGCGTGCATTTGTAGAACCAGATGTGGGAAACGGGCACGGCCAGTTCGATGTGGGCCATGCGCTCGCGGCGCACCCGGGCCAGCGTGACTTCCACGCCGCAACGATCGCAGACGACACCCTTGTGCTTGATCCGCTTGTATTTGCCGCAGGCGCATTCCCAGTCGCGGGTCGGTCCGAAGACGCGCTCGCAGAAAAGGCCGCCTTTCTCCGGTTTGAAGGTGCGGTAGTTGATGGTCTCGGGATTTTTCACCTCGCCGTGGCTCCATTCGCGGATGGACTCGGGCGAGGCCACCGTGACGGAGACTTGGTCGAAGGCCGGCGCGGTTTCGCCGGACAGGTCGCGTAGCATTTGGTCGCTCATGATTTTATTCGGGCTCAGGCCACGAGGTCGGTGGGGGCGCGGTTGGGTTTGCCGGCCTGCACATTGAGGCCGAGGCTCTTCAATTCCTTGATCAGGACGTTAAACGATTCAGGCGTTCCGGCCTCCAGCGAGTTGTCGCCCTTGACGATGGACTCGTAGATCCGGGTGCGTCCCTGCACGTCGTCCGACTTGACCGTAAGGAGTTCCTGCAAGGTGTAGGCGGCACCGTAGGCCTCCAGGGCCCAAACTTCCATCTCACCGAAGCGTTGGCCGCCGTATTGGGCTTTACCGCCCAAGGGCTGCTGCGTGACGAGCGAGTAAGGTCCGACCGCACGGGCGTGGATCTTGTCGGCCACAAGGTGACCGAGCTTCATCATGTAGATGTAGCCCACGACGACCTCTTGCTCGAAGGCATCGCCGGTTCTTCCATCGTGAACGATGGACTTGCCGTTCGGCTGCACCCAGGTGAAGCCCTCCACTTTGCGGGCCTCCTTGAGATACTCGAAGATTTTCTCCTCGCTGATACCGTCAAAGACCGGCGTCGCGACCTTGAAGCCGAGAGCCTTGGCGGCGATGCCCAGATGGGTCTCGAGCACCTGCCCAACGTTCATACGGCTGGGCACGCCGAGCGGGTTGAGCACGATGTCCACCGGCGTTCCATCGGCGAGGAACGGCATGTCCTCCTCGGGGACGATCTTGGCCACGACACCCTTGTTGCCGTGACGTCCGGCCATTTTGTCGCCGACGCTCAGCTTGCGCTTGCTCGCGATGTAGACCTTGACCTGTTTGATGACGCCCGGTTCGATTTCGTCGCCGCTCTCAACGCGGAGAATGTTCTCCTCGCGCTCGTGCTGCAGGTCGTCGAAGCGGTGGCGGTATTGGCCGATGATCTCGAGGATCTTGTTGCGGATCGGGCTCGGATCGATCTCGACCTGATTGTAGACGCCGGCCAGCTTGCGCAGCAGGGTCTTGGTGATCTTGCGATTGGCCGGGATGATGATTTCACCGCTCTCGCCGTTGACCACGTCGAGGGGGATCTTCTCGCCCAGCAGCACATTCGAAAGGGCCTCGGTCAACTGCTCGTGAAGTTCGTCGCTGCGCTTCTTGTAGTCCTCGTCGAGGGCCTTGGAGTGCTTCTTGGCCTCGTTGGGTGACAGCTTGGCCTTGGCCAACTCCTTCTTGGACGAAACCTTGACGTCCATGATAATGCCGTAAGTGCCGGACGGGACGGTCAACGACGTGTCCTTCACGTCCGCCGCCTTCTCGCCGAAAATCGCGCGCAGGAGGCGCTCTTCGGGAGCCAGTTCGGTCTCGCTTTTCGGCGTGATTTTGCCGACGAGAATATCACCGGGCTTGACCTCGGCGCCGATGCGCACCACGCCGTCCGGACCCAGGTCGCGGAGGGCTTCGTCGCCCACGTTCGGGATGTCGCGGGTGATTTCTTCGGGCCCGAGCTTGGTGTCGCGGGCACCGATCTCGAATTCATCGATGTGGATCGAGGTGTAGATGTCCTCCTTGACCACGCGCTCGCTGATCAGGATGGCGTCCTCGAAGTTGTAGCCACTCCAGGGCATGAAGGCGACTAGCACGTTGCGTCCGAGAGCGAGTTCGCCCCCGTCGGTGCAGGGACCATCGGCGATGATCTCACCTTTCTTGATCGACTGGCCCTTCTTGACCAGAGGATGTTGGTTGATGCAGGTGCTGCTGTTCGATCGCATGAACTTGCGCAGTTCGTAGACCCAGACGCCTTTTTCCGCGTCGGTCTTGATCTTGCGCTTGCCCTCGGGCAGGTGCCCGTCCTTGGTCACGATGATCTGGTCGGCGGTCACGGAGGCCACCTTGCCGGAGTCCTCGGCGGCGATGACGGCGCGCGAGTCGCGGGCCACACGGCCTTCCAGGCCGGTGCCGACCACTGGCGCTTCGCTGCGGAGCAACGGAACACCCTGGCGCTGCATGTTCGAGCCCATGAGGGCGCGGTTGGCGTCGTCATGCTCGAGGAACGGAATGAGGCCGGCAGCGACGGAAACCAACTGCTTGGGCGACACGTCCATCAAGTGAACCTTGGCCGGCTCGACCTCGAGGAAGTCCCCGCGGTAGCGGACCGAAACCTTGTCGCCCACGAGGCGGCCATGGGCATCGGTGACCGAGTTGGCTTGGGCCACGAGGAAGTTCTCCTCCTTGTCGGCCGGAAAATAGGCGATCTCGTCGGTCACCCGTCCGTTGACCACCTTGCGGTAGGGCGTCTCGATGAAGCCGAAATCATTGATGCGGGCAAACGTGCTGAGCGAGCTGATCAGGCCGATGTTCGGACCTTCCGGCGTCTCGATCGGGCAGATGCGCCCGTAGTGCGACGGGTGCACGTCGCGCACCTCGAAGCCAGCGCGATCGCGGCTGAGGCCGCCGGGTCCGAGGGCGGACAGGCGGCGCTTGTGGGTCAGCTCGGACAGCGGGTTCGTCTGGTCCATGAACTGGCTCAACTGCGAGCGGCCGAAAAAGTCGCGGACCACGCCGCTGAGCGCCTTCGGGTTGATCAGCTTGGAAGGGGTGATGTGCTCCAGGGCGGAATCGAACAACGTCATGCGCTCCTTGACCACCCGCTCGGTGCGGGCCAGGCCGGTGCGGCACTGGTTGGCCAGAAGTTCGCCCACGGTGCGGACGCGGCGGCTGCCGAGGTGGTCGATGTCATCCACCATGCCCTCCTCGCGCTTGAGTTCCAGCAGATGCTTGACCGCGGCGATGAAATCTTCGCGGGTCATCACGCGGTTCTCGTCCGGGATGCTGAGATTGAGCTTGAGATTGATTTTGTGCCGGCCGACGCGGCCGAGGTCGTATTTTTTCGGGTCGAAGAACATGCGCTTGAGCATGCTCTTGGCGTTGGCCACGGTCGGCGGATCGCCGGGGCGCAACTTGCGGTAGATGTCCTTGAGCGCTTCCTCCTCGTTGTGGGCGGGATCCTTGCGCAGCGACTTGATGATGGTGTCATCAGCCGACACGTCGACGACCGAGACCTTGGGAATGCCGGCGGCGAGCAGGCGCGCGATGGTCGCCTTGTTCAGCGGCTCGAAAGCATTGGCCAGAACGATCTCGCCGTCCTTGATGTCCTCGACCAGCACCTTGCTGGCCACATCGTCCTCGTCGAGGCGACCGCTCAACTTGAGGTCCTGCGGGGTGTAAAACAGGCCGACGATGTCCTTGTCCGAGGGATAACCCATGGCGCGGAGAAAGGTCGTGGCGAGAAACTTGCGCCGGCGCTTGCGGCGGTCCATGTAAACGTAAAGCAAATCGTTCGTGTCGAACTGGACCTCGACCCAAGAGCCGCGGTCGGGAATGATGCGGAAGCTGTAAAGGACCTTGCCGTTGGCGTGGATGGTCGATTCGAAGCAAATGCCGGGCGAGCGGTGAAGCTGGCTGACGATGACGCGCTCGGCGCCATTGATGACGAAGGTGCCCTGCGGGGTCATGAGCGGCAGTTCGCCCATGTAAACTTTTTCCTCCTTCGTCCCCTTTTCATCGCGGAATCGGAAAGTCACGTGTAGCGGGGCGCTGAAGCTCTCGCCCTCGCGCTGGGCGTCGAGCGAGCCGCGCTTGGGTTCGCCGATGTCGTAGCCCGCATACTCCAGCACCATTTTTTCGTCGTAGCTCGGAATGGGGAACACTTCGCGGAACACGGCCTCCAGACCGGTGTTTTTGCGCTTGGAGGGGCTGATCCCTTCCTGCAGGAATTCCTTGTAGGATTCGCACTGCAGTTCAATGAGGTTGGGGGGCTCCGTTGTTTCCTTGAGTTTGCCGAAGTAGAGACGATCAGACATGAATGCTAAGATGGTTGTGCGCGGAGCGCGGGTCTAACTCACCCCAAGGGCGGCGAGGGCAAAATCCGCGAGACAAAACATCCCCACACCGGCAGAACACGCGCCGGAGCGCGGGTTCAACCCAGAGCAGGGTGTCAAGCTTTGGACAATGATTCGACGGGATTCCCGGGACAGACCGTTTAATATGTTAGGCTTCCGGGCGGGACGCAAGAAGAAAAATTCCTGCGCCCCGCCGCGGGAGCGAATTTACTTGATTTCGACCTTGGCGCCGGAGGCTTCGACCTTTTTCTTGATCTCCTCGGCTTCTTCCTTGGTCACCCCTTCTTTGAGGGCTTTGGGAGCACCCTCGACGAGGGCCTTGGCCTCGGCCAGGCCGAGTCCGGGGACCGCGGCGCGGACCTCTTTGATCACGGCAATCTTGTTGCCACCCGCTTCGGTGAGGATCACGTCGAAGGAGGTTTTCTCCTCGGCGGCCGGGGCGGCGGCACCACCAGCGGGTGCGGCGACAGCAGCCACCGGGGCGGCGGCGCTGACTCCCCATTTTTCCTCGAGGGCTTTGACCAGTTCGGACACTTCCAGAACGGTCAGGCCGCTCAGTTGGTCCACGATAGTTTCGATGTTTGCCATACTGTCTTGCTAGCGGCCGCATCGGCGGAGCCCACGCGGCCAGCTTCCTTTGTTGTGGTATTGTCGCCCGCCGGAGCTCCGGCGAATTTGAGGCGGACCGCTGTCCGCCCGACAAGGAACCGTTGGTGTTTGGTTTTTTCCCGCGCGCTCCCAATGGGGAGACACGGAAAAATTCTTTAGGCGCCCCCTCCCGAGGCGTCCACTTTGGCCTTGAGCGCACGGGCGAGGCTCGCGCCGGGTTCGGCGAGAGTGCGCACCAGCTTGCTAGCCGGCGAATTGAGCAGTCCGAGAAGCTGCGCCTGGAGCACGGGCAGCGGCGGCAGGTCGGCCATGGCCTTGACCTGGTCGGGAGTAAGCAAGGCGTTGTCGAGAATGCCGGCTTTGACGGCTGGCTTCTGGAATTCCGCCGCGAAGGTCTTCAGCACCTTGGCGGTGGCACAAATGTCCTGTTCGCCGGTGACGATGGCCGTCTGGCCGGAGAGGGAACCGGAGAAATCCGGCAAACCCACTTCGCTCGCGGCGATCTTCAGCATGGTGTTCTTGACCACGTGGCACTCGGCACCGACCGCGTTGAGGCGGGCGCGCAGTTCGGCGAACTGGTCCACTTTGAGTCCGGTGTAATCGGCCACAAGGAGGAACGGCGAAGCGTTCAGTTGGTCCTTGAGGTCCTTGACGATATTGGCTTTTTCGGGACGCATGGCGGTTAGTTCTTGCTGAGGTTCGAGAGATCGAGCGGGATGCCCGGGGTCACGGTGGCCGCGAGGGTCACGCTTTCAATAAAGACGCCCTTGGCCGTGGGCGGACGCGACTTGGCCACGGCGTCGAGCACGACGTCGGCATTGGCCACCAGGGCGTCCTCGGCGAAGGAAAACTTCCCGACCGGGACGGCGATGTTGCCGTTCTTGTCGAGCTTGAACTCGACACGTCCGGCCTTGACCTCGGCCACAGCCTTGGCCGTGTCATCGGTCACCGTGCCGGTCTTCGGATTCGGCATGAGACCGCGAGGTCCCAGCACCTTGCCCAGCTTGCGCACTTCCGCCATGGCGGCCGGGGTGGCCACCGCGACGTCGAAGTCGGAAAAGCCATCGAGGCATTTCTTGATCATGTCCTCGTAGCCGACGAACTCGGCGCCGGCCGTCTTGGCCGCTTCGGCGGCTGCGCCGGTGGCGAAGACGAGGACGCGGACCAACTTGCCGCTGCCGTGAGGCAGCGGGCAGGTGCCGCGGACCATCTGGTCGGATTGTTTCGGATCCACCCCGAGGTGCATCGAGAGGGTGACCGTCATGTCGTATTTGGCCGGCGGCATGCTTTTCAGCACTTTGACCGCTTCAGCCAGCGGGTAACGGCGGGAGGCGTCGACCGCTTTGCGGGCCGCCTGGTATCTTTTGCTTCTTTTGTTTGCCATGTTGTTTTGCAGTGCGAACGTCCGCCGCGGCAGACTCCTGCGGTTGTGCGGCCCGCTTGCACGGGCCGCGGGTGGGAAATTGTCTAAGCCTCGATCTCGACGCCCATCTGACGGGCGGTGCCGGCGATGATCTTCATCGCGGCCTCATCGTCCCGAGCGTTCAGGTCTTTCATCTTGGTCCGGGCGATCTCGAGCAACTGTTTGCGGTTGAGTTTGCCGACCTTGGTTTTGTTCGGTTCCTTCGACCCGGCGGCGATGCCCGCGGCCTTCTTGATCAGGATGGAAGCGGGTGGCGACTTGGTGATAAAGGTGAAGGACTTGTCCTTGAAGACGGTGATGACCACCGGAAGGATGTCCCCGGCCTGCTTCTGGGTTGCTGCATTGAACTCCTTGCAGAAGGCCATGATGTTGACGCCCTTTTGACCGAGCGCCGGACCGACCGGCGGGGCCGGATTGGCCTGCCCTGCGGGGATCTGCAGCTTGATGGTTCCGATAATTTCTTTTGCCATATGATTCTTTCCTTATTCCTCGCGGTCCACTTGCCAGTATTCCAATTCCACCGGGGTCTCGCGGCCGAAGATCGTGACCGAGACGCGGAGTTTACCGCGGTCCGGGTCGACTTCCTCGACGACGCCGGTCTGGTTTTGGAAGGGACCATCAGCGACTTTGACTTTCTCCCCGACCTGAAAGGAGACCTTCGGTTTGACCGTGTCCACGCGCTCTTGGATCTGCGCGAGCATGCTTTCGACTTCACGCGGGCGCATCGGGGTTGGTCGGTCCTTCGTGCCGGCGAAGCCGATGACGCCCGGGGTGTCCTTGACGAAATACCACGTGCGGTCGACGAGACCGCCGTCCTCGGTCAGGAGGTGCATATTGGCGATGATGTAGCCGGGGAAAAATTTCCTCGTCGTCTCGCTTTTCTTGCCCTGCTTGATTTCCTGCACGCGCTCGGTCGGGATGAGGACGTTGAAAACCAAGTCACCCATCTCCTCGGTCTTGAGCCGCTTGATGATGCTGTCGTAGACTTTTTTCTCCTGTCCGGAGAGGACCTGCACCACGAACCATTGGTCGCGCGGGGCGGGAATACGAAGGGTGGAAGTCATAAGCGGGATATTTTCCTCACGGACGGGTCAGCCAGCCAACCACGTTGACCAGCATGAGATCGAAGAAGGCGATGTATCCCCCGACAATGACCATGGCCACAATCACGACGACGGTCGAATCGGCCAGCTCCTTGTAGCGGCGGAACCCTTTTTCTTTCGGGTCCCACGGCCAGGTGGCTTTGCTGAGTTCGACACGAACCTCGGCGATGAATGTTTTGAGCTTGCGGATCATGCGGGGAAGACCGGGCGGGCAGCAAACAGTGGAGAGCAGGCCAGGAGGGACTCGAACCCCCAACCGACGGTTTTGGAGACCGCTACTCTACCAATTGAGCTACTGGCCTGTGCGTGTTCTCCTGAAGTTAGTCCAGAATGTCCGCCACGCGGCCGGCGCCGACGGTGCGGCCGCCTTCGCGGATGGCGAAACGGATGGTTTTTTCCATGGCGATCGGGGTGATCAGTTCGACTTCCATCGAGATGTTGTCCCCCGGCATGACCATTTCAACCCCGTCCGGCAGTTTCACCGTTCCGGTCACGTCCGTCGTGCGGAAGTAGAATTGCGGGCGATAGTTGGAGAAGAACGGAGTGTGGCGGCCGCCCTCGTCCTTGCTGAGGATGTAGACCTCGGCCTTGAACTTCTTGTGCGGGGTGATCGAACCGGGCTTGGCCAGCACCTGGCCGCGCTCCACGTCCTCTTTCTTCACACCGCGAAGCAGCGCGCCGATGTTGTCACCGGCCATGGCGTCGTCGAGGAGTTTGCGGAACATCTCGATGTCCGTCACGGTCGTCTTGGCCGTGGGCTTGATGCCGACAATCTCGACTTCTTCCATCTTCTTGACCCGGCCGCGCTCGACGCGCCCGGTGCAAACCGTGCCGCGGCCTTCAATGTTGAAGACGTCTTCGATCGGCATGAGGAACGGCAGGTCGAGCGGACGCTGCGGCTCGGGGATGTAGCTGTCGACCGCCTCGATCAACGCGGCAATCTGCTTCTCGCCCTCGGCATCGCCGTTGAGCGCCTTGAGGGCCGAACCGCGAACGATCGGAATCTCTTCGCCGGGGAATTCGTATTTGCTCAGCAGGTCGCGGATTTCCATCTCGACGAGGTCGAGCAGTTCCGGGTCATCGACCATGTCGACCTTGTTCATGAAGACAACGATCGAGGGCACACCGACCTGGCGGGCCAGAAGGATGTGTTCGCGGGTCTGCGGCATCGGGCCGTCAGCGGCGCTGACCACGAGAATGGCACCATCCATCTGGGCCGCGCCGGTGATCATGTTCTTGATGTAGTCGGCGTGGCCGGGGCAGTCGACGTGCGCGTAGTGGCGCTTGTCGCTCTCGTATTCCACGTGGGCGGTGTTGATCGTGATGCCGCGCTCCTTCTCCTCGGGGGCCGCGTCAATGTCCGCGTAAGCGCGGGCTTGAGCCTTGCCGCCTTTGGCGAGCACGGTGGTGATCGCCGCCGTGAGGGTGGTTTTGCCATGATCCACGTGACCGATCGTGCCGATGTTAACGTGGGGTTTGTCGCGTTTGAACGTATCCTTAGCCATAGTGCTTGGTTGTTTGGTTGGTGGTTGCGAATGTGCGCTGCGCGCGGCTGGAGCCCATGACCGGGATTGAACCGGTGACCTCGTCCTTACCAAGGACGTGCTCTCCCAACTGCGCTACGCAGGCTTACTCTCTCCAGCGACTCGCATCACTGGTCTGGTCCCACCTGTCGGAGCTTCAGAGGGCGCAAAAGCCCGTGTCGAAGCGGATTTTCACCGCGATCGACTCGGGCAATCGTGCGCTCTTCCTCTCCGAAAAGCGGGCGCGCAAACTATCAACTCCCCCCACCCTGTCAAAAACGAATTTCGGGAATCTTCCGGCTGCACGGTTGCGGTCACTCTTCGGCTGCGTCGGAACGTGGAAATTCCAAAGACACGGTCCCATTGCGTCCTAAAAATCAGGTTGGAGCTGGAGAATTTCGCACCTGCCGGCCCCGACGAGCCAGACCACGTCCCTCTGACGCCGCCTACTTCGGCACCACTGGCTGCGTCCAGGCGCGCTCGACTTCGCCTTCAGCCGAAGGGTTCGCCTTCACCTTCGACGAGGTAATCCGGGCGCGGACGTAGAGTTCGTCGCCTTGGAACTGGTAGCTCGCGCTCGGGCCGGTGGCCTTCGCGAGCACCGCGCCGACTTCGGCGCTGTAACGTCGCGTGGTGCGCAAGGTCTCGCCCTCCTTGCCGAGGACGACTTCACTCTTGGGATTGAAGCCTTTCCGCGTGCCGAAAAACTCCGTCGTGTATTCGACTCCGGGCTCGGCGGCGATTTCCAGGCGGAGGCCTTTTGCGTCGCGTTGCACGTCCTTCAGCATCACGCCGGACGATGCGTAGAAGTCGCCGGCTTCCATCGCGGCCACGAGCTTCTCCGGTGTCAGCGCGTCGGCACGGACCATCACCCAGCCGCGGCCGGACAGG
>JBGSSV010000004.1:0-21709 GCA_041736875.1 Chthoniobacterales bacterium
CGCGCGCTCCGCCGCGTGGGTTCTGCCCCTCGACCACGACGGCGCGAAGTGGTCGTCGCCGGTTTGGACTTGGCCTCCGGATGCAACCTTGGTGCGCGCCGAAGGTCCGGCCGGGCTGCGTCTGCCGTGGGATGCCGCCCGCGGCAAGGGGGCGAAGCGCGCGCTGACGGTGGACGTGGCGGACGGCCGTCTGCAGGTCTTCTTGCCGCCGTTGTTGCAGGAGCCTTTCGTGGCTCTGCTCTCCGTGATCGAGCAGTCGGTGCCGGCGGGGGTCGCTTGCGATTTGACCGGCTACGTGCCCGCGGATACCGCGGACGTCTGGCGCGGGCTAGTCATTGCCGCCGATCCCGGGGTTCTCGAGATCAACCTGCCGCCCTGCGCGGATTGGGCCGAGTATGACGCATGGCTGAAGATCCTCGAGCGCGTGCAGAAAGCCGCCGGGCTCGTCACGTGGAAGCTCGGCAAAGACGGGCGGACAGCCGGCACGGGTGGCGGACACCATTTGCTTTTCGGCGGCCCCTCGGTGGAGGAAAATCCGTTCTTCACGCGGCCGGGCTGGATTGCGTCCATCCTGCGTTTCTGGCAACACCATCCATCGCTGGCCTACGCCTTCACCGGCACCTACGTCGGCTCCTCCTCGCAGGCACCGCGGGCGGATGAATCGGGCAAGAGTCTGGCCGATCTCGAAATGGCCTATGCGTGGTTGGAGGAGTTGCCCCCGGGGCAGGATCACCGCCAGCGGCTGACCGACACGCTGATCCATCTGCAGAGTGACGCGGCAGGCAACACCCACCGGTCCGAGGCGAGCTTCGACAAATTCTGGAACACCCGCTTTCCCGGCGGCACGCGGGGCCTGATCGAATTCCGCGCCCTCGAGTCGGTGCCTGAAACGCGCTGGGCCTCGGCCATCGCCCTGCTCTGGGTCGCGCTGGCCGCCCACCTGCTGGCCCGTCCGTTCCGCTCGGCGTTGAAAGATTTCGGCGACTCCCTCCACGATCGCTATTTTCTGCCCACCGTCCTGCAGGCGGATTTTGATGCCGTGCTTTCCGAGTTGGCCGCGGCCGGATTGCCCATGGACGAAAAAATTTTCCGCGAGATCTGGAATTGGCGGTTTCCCATTTTGCTCAAGACTTCCGACGGCCTGACTGTCCGGCGGGCGCTCGAGTCGTGGCCCCTCCTGTGCGAAACGCCGCTCGAAGGTGGATCGACCAGCCGCTTCGTCGATTCCTCGCTCGAACGCATCGAGCTGTGCGCCGATGCGGAGTTCGCCCGTCGCCACGAAATTCGGGTCAATGGCCGTCTGCTTCCTCTCCGGGCCTGGAAAGACGGGGTGTGGCTGGCCGGGCTGCGCTACCGTTCGTCCGCGCTCTATCCTTCCCTCCATCCCGGCATCCCCGTTCAGTTGCCCCTCATCCTCGAAATTGCCGGCCCGCGCTCCACGCGTCGGTTTGTGTTGTCCAGGGCCGCGTCGCACTTCACCAAGTTCAAGGGCCCGCGTCCCGAGGACGGGCCGCCCTGCCGCCGCGCTCATCCCTCGCATTTTTCCTCTGACCTCCGCTTGGGGGAGCTGGTCGCATAACTGCATGATGAACGAAGCTGCATCCATGGTTTTCGTCGCGCTTATGGCTGCCGGATTGGGGCCGAAGCAGGCGTGGTCCGACCAAGCCGGCTGGGAGCGTGCCCCGGGTGTGACGCTCTCCGGGGTGGACGGCGGGGCGGCAGCCGGCGCGGTGGCCCGGGCACGCTGGAACGAGACCTGGCTCTTCGTCGAGTTCACCTGCAAAGATGCGGACATCGTCTCGCCGGGCAAATCCGACGGACTGGATCATTGGAAGTTGGGCGATGTGGTCGAAGTGTTTCTCGGTCCGTCGCACGGGACGCATTATGCCGAAATTCACGCGACTCCGGCCGGCCGCAAGACGTTGTATTTTTTCCGCGGCTACCGCCAATCGGCCCCCCGGCCCGACGCCGCCGATGACGTCGTGGTGCGGGCCGAGAAAGCGCCCGGCGGCTGGCGCGCCATGATGGCCATTCCGTGGGCCGTGGTGGGCGGCGCAGCGGAGACGGGCGACTGGCGGATCTTTGCCGCACGCTACGATTATCCCTCGGCCCAAGATCACCCGGTGCTTTCGTCCTTCCCGCGGCAGACTGGACGGCCGGATTTTCATCGCCGCGAGACCTACGCGCGGTTGGAATTGCGGCCATGAGGTTTCTTATCCTTCTCGCCGCCGTCTTGGTTGTGACCGGATGCTCCTCGGTCAGCGTCGAGCGAATCAACGAAGTCCCGGCCCTAACCCCTGCGGCGCGCCCCAAAGCCGTCTATGTCCGCCCCTTCACCGTGCCGGTCGGCGTCGAGTTCAACGCCGCCCCGGCCGCGGGCGAGACCGATGCGCGTGAGCGGGTCGGACGGCTGGTGGCCGAGGGCGTGCTGTCGAAGGCGGACGAATGGATTGCCCCGGGCAAGCTGCTCGAACCCGGAGCGCCTGTTCCGGCCGGGGGCCTCTTGATTGAGGGCACGGTGCGCCGCGCCAACCAGGGCAGTCGCGCGTTGCGCCTCGGCATCGGCTTCGGCGCCGGCCGCTCATGGTTCGAGACCGCCGTGCGCGTTTACTATCTCGACTATTCCGCGACCGAACCGTGGCTGACCTTCCGGACGACTGGTGGCAGCAATGTGGAGCCGGGCCTGGTTGGCCTGCTCGTCCCGTCACCCGTGGCCATTCCCGTCGCCGCCTCCGTCTTGGGCGGCGTCGTGACGGCTGGCGGCATCATCACAAAAGGCGTGACCCAAGATGCGATGAGGACTGGGCGCATGGTGGCGGCCGCGGTCCACGATCGCCTCGCCGAGGGCGGGGTGGTCAAACGCCAGGCCAGGGTGAAAACACCAGGCAAGATCCCCGTCGCCGGGTCCGAGGCCGAGGTGCGGGTCGCTGAGTGAGCGGGGCCTACAGCTTCGCCGGGTAGGCGCCTGCGGTGACGAGTTCCTGCAGGCTTTCGACCACGCGGGGGCGGTCTTCACGGTAGGTTACGCCGAACCATAGGGCGTCGGTCGGGAGCACGCGCACGGTTGCATCGCCGGAAGCGACCAAGGCGGCCACCGTCGTCGGGATGTAGCACTCCGCTCTCTCGCTGCTCGCATTCGCGCCAAGGAAGCCACGAAGAATGGCGTCAGCAACACTGTTGCTGACACCATTGCCCTCTCCGCGCAGTTAATCCCTCACGTAGTGCTCCAATCGGCAATGAAAGCCGCCCATGTCGACGACCTGGCGGAATTGTCGCCGGAGACCCGGGTGCGCACACTCCGAACGCAGCGGGTTGGCAAAGATCAGACGTCCGCCGTGCCGCAGGGCGACAGCAGCGACGCGGAGGAGGTCGGCGATCAATCCGCGCAAGTCCGGGATCGGAACTCTCTGACCCATCGGCGGGTTGGTAATGATCAGGCTCACGCTTCCGGGTCCCAGTCCCTCGATCTTCGCGTGGTCGCGAAAGTCGCGGCAGATAAATGTCGCTGCAGAGGAGGGAATCCCCGCTGCAGCAAAGTTGCTTCGTGCGATGGCGCAGGCCTCGGCACTCAGGTCCGTTCCGTATGCGTGTCTCACTCCACCCCGCAAGGCACTCTCCACCAACTCGATTCCCGAGCCACAGAACGGGTCCCAAACCACTTCGTTTTCCATCCTCCCGGCCAGTCGTGCCATGGAGGCCGCCAGCGGGGGATGCGAGGCGGCCGGAATATCCCGAAGGCGATACGTGAAACGAGGATCAGGCGTCAGCCGCGGTCTCAACTCGACGGTCTCCCCCTCCGGTAACGAATGAATGTCCATTGCCCAGAGCGCGCTTCGTGGGTCGTTCAAAACGTCCGGGCATATTGCATAGACCTCATTGGCCAGCATGCGAACCGCAGCGCGCTGGTGGCCCTTGGAAACAAAATCCAGTCGATAGCGCGGTGTTCCCTCTGTGAAAGTGTTCAGGATGCGACGGGCTGTGGATGACGTCATCAGCCCGGCCAGTTCGTTCAGCGGCCCCTGCGACGTGCCAAGCCAGAAACCCACTGTCCCAAAGCACCGCACCGCATAGATGTCCCGGATCGAGAAGGGTGCAAGGGGCTTGATGGCCACAAGGCCCTCACTGACATTCAGAATGCGGAACTTTTCCCGCGCCACGTCTTCGACCTCCGCCCGCACCACATTTTCCAGCCCGCGGCGTCCGCGCAAAATGATCTTCACGTCCTTGAACTCGGTCAGAGTCGCGTCCAGGAGCACGGATCCGGGGCATTCCTCACGCGTCACTGCAGCGCGCGTCTTTTGCTCGGTCTGTGGCAGGATTCCGCGCGTTGCAGCCAGCGTCTGGGCTCCGCCGATCTTCTCCAGCGATCCGGCGAGGAAGCGTTTCTCGCGCTCGCTATCCGTCTTCTGAAGCAATGCCAGCATTTCCGCCTCGTCGGAGAGATCGGCTCCCAATTTCGGCAGCGCGGTCATCGCATACCGGCGCACTTTCTCAACCGGGTCCTTGAGCAAACCCCTCAGCCATCGCCGCACCTCTTCCTCCTTTTCCGGCGGACCGCACTCCGGGAAAACCGCACCGACCGCTCGAATCACTGCGACGCGCTTCATCCGTTCGTCCGCCGAGGCACGATTAAAACGCGGGACTTCCACGGTCCACAGCTCGTCCCATGAAAGGGCACGGAGTTGCCTGTAAAGCTCCTTGGCGGCGCTTGGCTCCCCAGTCTTCATTCGGAAGGATTGTCGAGTGTCATGCCGCAGGCGCAAGGGGCGCTCGCAAAAGTGGTGCGCTGTGCAGAGTTCGAGCCTGCGCTCGGTGCACTGATAGTCACAGACTTAAACACGACGACACACTCATAGACACACCTTTTCTCCGGCGAGAATCGGAATTGGATGAAGTTGTCGCTTCATGGCCTTCCTTATCTCTGGGCCTCCGTGCCGGAATCCTCGCGATTGTTCGGACCGATTCATCAGGCCTTGCCTTGGGGGTTAGCCCTTACATTTTGACATGCAGTGAAACTCCGGTGGTGGGAGGCCGGGTCAAGGAGAGGGCGTGGCGCGAGCGAGGTCTCTGCTTACAGATTCTCCGGGTAGGCCCCGGCGGCTATAAGCTCGCGCAGACTTTCGACCACGCGGGGGCGGTCTTCGCGGTAGGTCACGCCGAACCACAGGGCGTCGGTCGGGAGCACGCGCACGGTGGCTTCGCCCGAAGCGATCAGGGCGGCCACTGTTGTCGGGATGTAGCACTCCGCCTTCTCGCTGGTCGCATTCGCGCCGAGGAAATTGCGGATTTCTTTTTCCAGGAGCGGAAAGATCACCGGGCTGAATCCCCAGAAGTTCATCGAGACAGGGCTGTCCGCCGCCAGCACGCGGTCGCCCGAGCGAATCTCGCCCGCCGCATCCCGCGCGATGTCGGTCAATTCATCCACGCCACGCAGCAGACCTTCGGGCCCCACGTCGCAAATCCCGCGGGCCACCGTGCCGTGTTCGCTCAGGGTTTTGTCCAGCCGGTAGCCGGCCATGGCAAACGGGGCCGGGTGGGCCGAGCCATCGACTAGGGAAAGAAACTGGCCGATCTGGCGGAAGGAATCCGCGCCGTAAAAGTCGTCGGCATTGATTGCGGCAAACGACGTCTCGATGACCCCACGTGCGCACCAGATGGCATGCGAGGTTCCCCAAGGCTTGGTGCGTCCGGGTGGGGGGGTGAAGCCATTCGGCAGATCGTCGAGTTGCTGGAAAGCGTAATCCACGGCGATCTTGCCGGCGTAGCGGGCGCCGATGCGGGCGCGGAATTCTTCCTCGATGTCGCGGCGGATGAGGAAGACGACGCGGCCGAATCCGGCGCGGAGGGCGTCGTGGACGGAGTAATCCAGAAGGGTTTCGCCACCGGGTCCGACGGGATCAAGTTGCTTGAGACCGCCGTAACGGCTGCCCATGCCGGCGGCGAGGACGAGCAGGGTCGGCGAGGTCATGACGCGGCCGGGGGCGTGGCTTCGCGGTGCAGTTCGTAGGCATTGATGATGGCCTGAACCAGCGGGTGGCGGACCACGTCGCGCTGGCCGAGGGTGCAGATGGAGATGCCATCGACTTGCTGCAGGACCTCGACGGCCTCAAGCAGACCGGAGCGCTTGTGGCGCGGGAGGTCGATCTGGGTGCGGTCGCCGGTGATGACACATTTCGAGCCGTTGCCCAGGCGGGTCAGGAACATGAACATCTGCTCGGCCGTGGTGTTCTGGGCCTCGTCGAGGACGACGAACGAGTGGTTGAGCGTGCGCCCGCGCATGTAGGCCAGCGGGGCGATTTCGATGATCCCGCGGTCCATGAACTTCTGGATCTCCTCGGTCTCGAGCATGTCGTAGAGCGCGTCGTAAAGCGGGCGGAGGTAGGGGAGAATCTTTTCCTCGAGGGCCCCGGGGAGGAACCCGAGGGCCTCGCCGGCCTCGACGGCCGGCCGCGTCAGGACGATGCGGCTGACCTGCTCCTTCTTCAGGGCCGCCACGGCCATGGCCATGGCGAGGTAGGTCTTGCCTGTGCCGGCCGGGCCGACACCGAAGACGACGTCCTTCTCGCGGATGGCGCGGAGATAGTCGCGCTGCCCGGCGGTTTTCGGCACAACCGGCGGCTTGCGGTTCGAACAGACCACGCGCTCGGCTGCGAGTTCGCTGATCTTGCCGTTGGTCGTGCCGGCTTCGGCCGATTGGAGGGCGTAGCGGAATTCGTGCCGTCCGATGACCGTGCCGCCGCGGCGGGCCTCGTCGAGCTGCTGAAAAACGGCGGCGGCGCGTCCGGCGTTGTCTGTTTCGCCGTCGATCCGGATCCAACCCTCCCGGGCCGCGACTTGGACGCCGAGGCGCTGCTCCATTTCGCGCAGCAGCCGCTCGTCGTTGTGGTAGAGCTCGGCCGCGGCTCGCGCGTTGTCAAAATGGAGCGTGGTGCTCTCCATCAATTGGTCACTTGCGGAATCCGTAAACGAGAGCCCAGCCGGTGCGCTCCTCCGGCGAGGAAAGAACCTCGACGATGGCGTAGTAGGTGCCGGTGGCCTTCGGCTTGATCTCGGCGTAGGCGAAGCGGCCGCGCTGCCAGGACTTCGACTCGGCGAGGGTGCCCGCGCTGTCGTAGATGTTCACTCGGAGCGAGGCCCCGTCGACATCCGTGGCGAGGAAAAAGATGTAGCTGTTGCCGCGGAAGAGCTGGGCGGTGACCGCCTTCTTCTCGCCCGCTCCGAGGTCCCCGCCCCAAGCGTCCTCGCGGATCACGTAGCCCTGCTGCGCGTAGGGATTGGCGGCTTCGTAGGCGAAGGACAGGGCGTCGTCCACGTAGGCCAGCGCGACCGGAAGGGTGACCAGGGCAGCCGCGAGGGCGACAAGGAGTTGGCTGCGTCGTTGGGGACGGGGGAATGTTTTCATCATGTTCAGCCCGCCTTGGCGCGGATCATTTCAACGATGCGGCCGGTGATGCGGTTGATCTCCGTCACGGTTTCGGCGGGGATGTCGCTGTCTGGCGACTTCTTGACCAACGGGCCGATCTGGCCCAAGGCCTTTGCGACCTCGTCAACCAGCGGATTGCGGCGCAGCCGCGGGCTCATGGCCGCGAGTTGACGGTCGAAATAATCGATGAGCAGGGGTTGGTGAAGCAACTCGGCCCGCTCGCGGGAGTATTTTTCCTGCACGATCGAGGTCAAGGCCTGGGTGCCGCGCAGCCAGCCGCCGAGACTGACCAACTGGGCGAGTTGCTCGTCGTTCAATTCGACCATCGCCTGGTTGACATCCTGCAGGGCGCCGTCGAACTCGCGGCGCACCGCGTTCCATTCCCGCGCGTCGGCCTTCTCCACGATGCTGTTGCTGCGGGCGACCACCGATTTGCGCACATTGATCGCCTCGGCCAGGGTCAGGACGTTGCGGCCGATTTCCTTCACGCGCTCGCTGTCCTCGGCCTCGACGGCGATGAAGCCGTCCGCAATGACCGTGCCGAGGAGCAGGGCATCCTTGGCGCGGTTCGCCGTGGCCGGATAGCTGGAGGCGGGGCCGAGTTGCTCGCGCCAGTTCGGATTGCCCAGCTTGTCGAGGACGGCGAAGACTTCGCTCGGCACCGGGACAACAACATTGTCCACCGTGTCGGCGGGAAATTGGCTCAGGTCAATCTGCTTGGCCGGGCGCTGGGCGGTCGCCGTCGAGGCCATGACGGCCGCCAGCAGGAGGGTGGAAAAGAGACGGATCATGTCGCAGGTGCGAGTTTTCACTTGGGCGGACGGCAAGATAAAGCATAAAAAAGCACTCGTGGAACAAGTGCCCAATGCCGCCCGCCTCAAAGAAGTCATCGCGGGCATGGCAGGCTGCCGCGTCGCCGTCGTCGGTGACCTCATGCTCGACGAGTTCATTTGGGGCAAAGTTTCGCGCATTTCCCCCGAGGCGCCGGTGCCGGTGGTCGAGGTCGAGCAGGAAACTTTTTATCCGGGCGGGGCGGCCAACGTGGCGCGTAACCTCAAGGAGTTCACCCCCCGGGCGGCAGTCCTCGGGCTGATCGGAGACGACGCGGCGGGGTCGCGACTCCGGACTTTGCTGGCCGAGGGAGGGATCGGCACCGAGGGTGTCGTGCCGCGCAGCATCGGACCGACCACGGTCAAGACGAGGATCATCGCCCGGACGCAACAGGTCGTGCGGGTGGATCGCGAGAAGATTTCCCCCCCGGGGCCCGACGAGCGTGCGGCGGTGCTCCGAGCGTTGGATCAAGCGCTGACCGGCTGCCGCGGGGTGATTTTGGAGGATTATGGCAAGGGACTGTTCGACGCGGACTTGGCCAGTGAGGTGATCCGTCGCGCGCGCGCGGCTGGGTGCATCGTTGCCGTCGACCCCAACCCGGGAAACCCTCTGCCTTGGAGCGGTGCCACCGTGGTCAAACCCAACCGCCACGAAGCCTTCGCCGCCGCGGGTATCCCTTGGAGCGAGCCCGCCGAGGATCCTTTGCAGGACGGCCCGCTCCTTGCCGTGGGCGAGGCTTTGCTGGCCAAGTGGGACACCGAGCAACTGCTCATCACCCTGAGCGAGTTGGGCATGCTGCTGCTGACCCGCGAGGGAGTGCGGCACCAAACGCCGACGCGTGCCCGCGAAGTTTTCGATGTGTCCGGCGCGGGCGACACTGCGGTCGCGCTCTACGCCCTGGCCCTCTGCGCCGGGGCTTCGCCGATCGAGGCGTCGGAAATCGCCAACCACGCCAGCGGCGTGGTCGTCGGGAAACTTGGCACGGCCACACTGAGCCCGGCGGAACTTCTGACCAGCTTTACCGATTATGACGGCTGAACGTCCGGCCGTGTTTCTGGACCGCGACGGCACGCTCATTTGCGAGGTGGATTTCTGCCGCAACCCCTCGCAGGTGCAGGCTGTGCCCGGGGCTCCGGAGGCGCTGGTGCGGCTGCAGGCAGCCGGCTATGGCCTCGTCATCATCACCAACCAGAGCGGCATCGGGCGCGGGTTTTTCACCCGCGAGGATTTCGCGCAGGTGCAGGAGGAAACCCTCTGGCAGCTCCGTCCGGCGGAAATTTTGGCGACCTACTTTGATGACAGCACGCCCGATCAGCCCAGCGACCGGCGCAAGCCCTCGCCGAAAATGATCGAGGAGGCCGCGCGGGACCACGGGTTGGACTTGTCGCGTTCGTGGATGGTCGGAGATCGCACCGGCGACATCGAGTGCGGTCGTCGGGCCGGCTTGCGCACCGTGCTGGTCGAAACCGGCTACGGCCGGGATCATCTCGACTGTGGTGCCGATGCCGTCGTGCCGGACATCGGTCATGCAGCGGACTTCATTTTGCAGGAGGCCCCATGCCCGCCGTGACCGTGATCATTCCCGCGCGGTGGGCTTCCACCCGCTTTCCCGGCAAGCCGCTGGCCCTGCTGCACGGCAAGCCCCTTGTCCAGCATGTGTGGGAGCGGGCCCAACGGGCCAAACGCGCCGGGCGTGTGATCATTGCCACGGACGACATGCGGATCGCCGAGGTGGCCTTCGGGTTCGGGGCCGAGATCACCCTGACTTCGCCGAAACACCCGACCGGCACCGACCGCCTGGCCGAAGTCGCTGCCAAGCTGCGCGCCACGCCGATCATCCTCAACGTTCAGGGCGACGAGCCCGACATCGCGCCGTCCACCATCGATCGTCTGGCCGCGGCCCTGCAGGACGATCCGCGGCTCGGCATGGTCACGGCGGCCAATCCTCTGACCGACCCCGCCGAGGTGGGCAACCCGAATGTGGTCAAGGTGGTTCTCGACCGCGAGGGCCGCGCAATCTACTTTTCCCGCAGCGTGATTCCGCACGACCGCGACGGGCGAGGCGGGATCACCTACCTGCGGCATCAGGGTATCTACGGATACCGTCGGAAAGTTCTGCTGGATTTTGTCTCGTGGAAGCCGACGCCGCTGGAGCAGGCGGAAAAACTCGAGCAGTTGCGCGCTTTGGAACACGGGGTCGCCATCGGGGTGATCGTGGTCCGGCGGGGATCCGTCGGGGTCGATGCCCCGGAGGATCTGGCCAAGGCGGAGCGGGCGCTGCGCAGAAAAAAGATTTCATGAAAACCATTTTTGTCACCGGTGGAGTGGTCAGCTCGCTCGGCAAGGGCCTGGCCGCGGCCTCGCTCGGCACGCTGCTGGAAAGCCGCGGGCTGCGCGTGACCATGCAGAAGCTCGACCCTTATTTGAACGTGGACCCCGGGACGATGAGCCCCTACCAGCACGGCGAGGTTTATGTGCTCAACGACGGGGCCGAGACCGACCTCGACCTCGGCCATTACGAGCGTTTCACCAACTGCGTCCTCAGCCGCCACAACAACCTGACCAGCGGGCAGGTCTACGAAACGGTGTTGGCCCGCGAACGGCGCGGGGACTACCTTGGCAAAACCGTCCAGGTCATCCCGCACGTGACCGATGAAATCAAATCGCGCATCCACGAGCTGGCGGCCAAGGGCGATGCGGATGTCGCCATCATCGAGATCGGCGGAACGACCGGCGACATCGAAGGTCTGCCGTTTCTCGAGGCCATCCGCCAACACCTGCTCGAGGCCGGCGAGGCCAACGCCATGCTCATTCACGTGACGCTTGTTCCGTTCATCAAGGCGGCCGGTGAGTTGAAGACCAAGCCGACCCAGCAGAGCGTGGCCAAACTCCGCGAGATCGGTCTGCAGCCCAAGGTCCTCATTGCCCGCACGGAGTATCCGCTGGCTGACGATGTGCGCGAGAAGCTCTCGCTTTTCTCCAACGTGCCGAAGCGCGCGGTCATCGAGGCCCGCGACGTGGACCACACGATTTACGAGCTGCCCCTCATGCTCCAGCAGGAGGGGCTCGACACGGTGGTTTGCGATGCGCTTCAACTCGTCACCCCGCCGTCGCGGATGGAGGATTGGGTCAAGTTCGTCGAGCGCGTGGTTCGTCCCCGCAAGCGTGTCTCCATCGCCGTGGTGGGCAAATACATCGAGCTGCAGGACGCCTACAAGAGCATCTACGAATCCCTGACCCACGCGGGAGCGGCCCACGATTGCGGGATTGATCTGGTCCTGGTCGACGCCGAGGACCTTGAGGGCGAGGGGGCACCAGACCGTTATTTGCGGGGAGTCGCGGGTATCCTTGTGCCCGGGGGATTCGGCGACCGCGGGGTCGAGGGCAAGATTGCCGCGGTCCGTTATGCCCGCGAGTCACGCACGCCGTTTTTCGGTATCTGCCTTGGCATGCAGGTCGCGGTGGTTGAGTTTGCCCGCAATGTCTGCAAGTTGGACGGGGCCGACAGCACCGAGTTCGACCCGCAGTCGCCGCACCCGGTCATTTTCCTCATGGAGGATCAGAAGGAGGTGACCGAAAAAGGGGCCACCATGCGGCTCGGGGCCTACCCCTGCATGCTGCGGCGCAACACGATCACCCACCAACTTTACGGGACGGCCGAGATCGAGGAGCGCCACCGTCACCGCTACGAGTTCAACATGGATTACCGGGCGATCCTCGAGGAGCGCGGACTCGTCCTCTCGGGCACCTCGCCGGATGGATCTCTCGTTGAGGTGGTCGAGTTGTCCAACCATCCATGGTTCGTCGCCTGCCAGTTCCATCCGGAGTTCCACTCCAAGCCGCGGGCTCCCCACCCGCTCTTCCGTGGCTTCGTCGCCGCAGCCCTCTCGCATGTTTGCTAATCGTTCCGGCCGGGACTAATCTTTTCTCCCCTATGGCAACCTCGAATCAACTCGACCAACTCAAGCAATTCACCACCGTGGTGGCCGACACGGGGGATTTCGAAAGCATCCGCCAGTTTGCACCGCAGGATGCCACGACCAACCCGACTCTGATCTACAAGGCGGTGGCGCAGCCGGAATACGCCCCCCTGCTCGACCAGGCCGTGGCAGAGCGTCGCGGCGGCTCGGCCTCGCGGGTCGAGTTGATCCGCGACATCATTGACGACCTGCTGACCATTTTTGGTGAACGCATTTTGCAGATCGTGCCCGGCCGGGTTTCGACCGAGGTGGACGCGCGTTTGTCCTTCGACACCGAAGCCACGATCACCAAGGCGCGCAAACTCATCGGCCTCTACGCCGCCCGCCACGTCCCGCGGGAACGCGTGCTGATCAAGATCGCCTCGACCTGGGAAGGGGCGCGTGCGGCCGAGGTGCTCCAACGCGAAGCGATCAACTGCAACCTCACCCTGCTTTTCTCGCTTCCCCAAGCCATCGCCTGCGCCGAGGCCAAGGCACGACTCATCTCGCCATTCGTCGGTCGCATCTACGATTGGTATAAGGCCAAGACCGGCCAGGAATACCGCGGTGCCGAAGATCCGGGCGTGCAGTCCGTGCGCACCATTTACAATTATTACAAAAAATTCGGCCACCGCACCCAGGTCATGGGCGCCAGCTTCCGTAACACCTCGCAGGTCCTCGAGCTCGCCGGCTGCGATCTTCTGACCATCAGCCCCGACCTTCTGGCCGAATTGCAGGCCTCGACCGGGCCGGTGCAGCGCCACCTTTCCGAGGAGGAGGCTCACGCCTCGGACGCGGAGAAAATCCCGATGGACGAGAAAACCTTCCGCTGGATGCTCAACGAAGATGCCATGGCGACGGAAAAACTGTCCGAGGGCATCCGCAAATTCTCCGAGGACATCGTCAAACTCGAAGGACTGATCGCCAAGAACCTCGGCTGAGCTGCGCTCCGAAAACCGTCGCCGGGAGGGTTTTCCGATGTCACAAAACTGTGACCTTCCGGGCTTTGCTCGCGGGCCCGGCGGGGGTTACGAGGGCGGTGTTCATGCGCGCCCCTGACCCGCAACCCTGCCGCTTCGCCCTCATCGGCCTGCTTGTGTTCTGCACCGGGGTTTTGCTGGCCGCGCCGATGCCTCCCGCAGAGCATCGTGGGGCCGCGATGGAGAAACCGCCTTTCCGGCCCGTCACTCTCTTCAACCTCCAGGCCATCTCCGGCTCGGAAATTTTGGCTGGCACGGCGGGCACGCTTTCCGGGCTGCGTCTCAGACCGGAGACCGACGAGATGCAGGGCGCAGTCGCTGACTGGTGGAACGGTCCGCACATGCTGGGTGGCGATGGCAACCGCTTCGGTCCCGACCGGCGCGGCTGGTTCAAGGACAAGGGCTGGGTGGTCGAGGCGACCTATCAGGGCGCCTTCTTCGGCGTGGTCCGCAGCGAGGCCGGGTCGCGCGGATTCTGGGACGGCCAATTGAACTTCAGCAGCCAGCTCAATCTCGGCGACTTGCTTGGCGAGGACCGCTGGTCCGGCGTGCAGTTCTTTGCTGCCGCGCGTTACCGGGACGGTTGGGACGAGTCGAATCCGAACGCCTTCGTTCTGGCCCAAAGCATGTTCAACCCTTCGAATTGGCAGTCGGGCACGCAGTTTCGCCTGCTCAATTTTGGCATCCTGCTCGACAGCCGCAAAATGCTGCCGATCGAAAACTTTGTCGTGCTCAAGGGCGGATGGGTCCAGCCCCAGCGGGAGTTCGCCGACCAGCCGCTTTCCAAGCTTTTCCTCAACAACGCGGTCAACAGCGCCAAGGGCCTCGGGGGCAACATCCCGTTTTCCTCCAGTGCCTCGACCTGGGGAGGCACGCTGACCCTTCGTCCGACCAAGCAGCTCTACCTGCGCAACGGCCTTTTCCTCGCCTACCCCGGCATGACGGCTTCGCCCAACCACGGGCTCATGTTCGAGGGCAACACCGACCCCGCCAAGAATGGCCTTTGGTATATGGGCGAGGCTGGCGTCACGCCTTCCTTCGGCGCCGATCGCCTGCCGGGCAAATTCGCGTTCGGTGGCTACTACTACGGCACGCCGGCGGGCCAGGACACATGGGATGGCGACAGGGTCACAGGTCAATACGGCTTCTACGTGCAGGCTGACCAGATGCTCAGCCGCGAGTCGTCGCCCGACGCCTCGGCCCAGCTCTCGACCCAGGGTCTCAGCGCTTTCAATCTCTGCTTTTTCACGCCCAGTCGGGCGAAATCAGACGTCTATCCGTTCTATTACCAAGGCGGGTTGACCTACACCGGGCTGCTCCCCCGGCGTGACTTGGATGTTACCATGATTTCCCTCGGCTACGGGCTTTACACCGAGGCCGGAGCGGCGCCCGAGCGCAGCTACACCGCCGTGCTCGAGGGCGGCTATCGCTGGCAGGTCAACGGCTGGCTCTACGCCCAGCCTTTCTTCCAGTATTTTTCACGTCCCGACGGAACGGAAAACGTGGCCAACGCAGCCATCCTCGGGGTGATGTGCGGCGCGGTCTTTTAGCCGAATCAAGGGTGCTGCAGGATGGCCGAGCTGTGCGAGGGCAGGCTGATCTTGCCTGCGTCGAAGGTCACGTCATCCGACGAGGTCCAGCGCACGCGGTCGAAGCCGGCCAATGCTTCGGGCAGATCCAAGGTCACGCGACCCTGGCCCACGTTGTGCAGGACGAGCACATCGCCGGCTTCATGCCGGCGGACAAACACCACCAAGCGGTCGTGCAAACCCTCGACGGGTTCAAAACTTCCGACCGCCATGGCGGGGGTCTCATTCCGCAGCCGGATGAGCGTGCGGTAGTGGTTGAGCAAAGACTTCGGGTCGCCTTCCTGCTCCGCCACCGGAGGAACCGTGGTGTCGCGGCTGTGCCGCACACGATCGCTGCGCGTGCGGCTCGGGTCAGGTTCGCGCTGCCAGAGCATCGGCTCGCGGATGAATGGATCGGGCTTCGTCCCGAGCATGCCGATCTCCTCGCCATAATAAAGATAGGGCGAACCCGGAAGGGTCAGTAAAAGCGCGGCGGCCACCCGTGCCTTGTCCTTGTCGCCGAGTTGGCTCAGCACGCGGTTCTGGTCATGGTTGGTCAGAAACGTGGCATCGACGAAATCCGGGGCCGCCTCGCGGTAACGCTTGAGCAGGTCGGCCTGCCACGCGGCCAGCCCGGCCCCGCGACCGGATTTCAGGGCGTCCAGAATGCGGCCGGACAACTCGAAGTTGAAGACCGAGCCGAGCCCGGGCAGGAAGTCCCTCGTGACCTGGCCGTCAGCCCAGACCTCGCCGACGAGGAGCACCTCCGGGTTGACCGCCTGCATCTCCGCGCGGAACTCCCGCCAGAAAGCCACGCTGTCCGCCTCGCGCCCCTCCGGAAAAATGTGCTTGGCCGCATCAAGACGGAATCCGTCCACACCTTTCTCCAGCCAGAACTTCCCGATGTCGAAGACCTTCCGCCGCACCTCCGGATTGTCAAAATTCAGGTCGGGCATCCCGCCGCCGAAATGCGCGTAATACATTTGATCCGGGTGCTCCTCCGCCGCGCTCCACCGCCGCAAGTTGTCCGTGTCGGGCCCGGTCCGCTCGACTGTCTTGCGCCCGACTTCGCTTTCTTTTCCCCACACATAGTAGGAAAACTCCGGGCTGCTGCGATCGGCCAGCGCCGCCTGGAACCACGGGTGCTGACGCGCCGTGTGGTTGATGACCAGGTCGAGAATGACCCGCAGGCCGCGCTTCTTGGCCTCGGCGATGAAGACGTCGAAATCTTCCATCGTCCCGTATTCCGGATCGATCGCTCGGTAATCCGTCACGTCGTATTTGTGGTAGGATGGCGATGGACTGATCGGCATGAGCCAAAGCGCCTCGACCCCGAGGCTCTGGAGGTAGTCGAGTTTGGCGGTCAGCCCCCTCAGGTCGCCGACGCCGTCACCGTCGGAGTCGGCGAACGATCGCACGAAAATTTCGTAAGTGACCGCATGCGGCCACGAATCAGCTCCGGCCGCCGGCGCGGGCACCCGGACCAGAAAAGTCGCGACGAGGATGGCGGCAAACAGCTTCACGAGTTCCGCACCCTGACCTCTCTCCGCCTCCGGGTCAAACCGCCGGGAAGGGACCGTGACATCATGGCCGCCACGTTACGCGTGGATCTGGTCGGTCAGGAGGCGCTCCAAGTGGATGATGACCAGGTCGCCCATGGTGGACAGTCCGCTGAAGTCCTTGCATCCGTGGTAGGCATTGAGTTCGAGGGCCAGTTGCTCAACATGGTCCGGCGGGGCGATCACGGTTTTTTTCATCGAGTTGACCAGCGCCTGGTAGCGCCGGTGGTCGGCTTGGATGCGGCGTGCGGTCTGGGCGCGCTCTTCCTGACGGTATTGCACGATGGTGGGGATGTTGAGGTGGGCGCGGACCAATTGATCCACCGGCTTGTTCTCGGGGAAAAGATGCGGACGGTAAACCTCGAGGCGGCCTTCGTGGCACTGCTGGTCGAAGTCGATCGGCCGCACCCGATATTGCACCTCCTCAAAGTCTGGTGTGATGTCGACCACGTAATTGACCGCGCGCATGTCGCCGAGAAGCCGCAGATAGCAACGCTCGGCGAACTTGACGAACTCCTTGGCCACGCGCACGCGGTTAAGGTCATCCCCGGCGAGGTAGTCGGCAATAAAGACATTCCCGGGCACGCCGGCGATGTGTTCCTCGATGAGGGTGTTGGCCCGGACCAGATAATTGATGCGGAACGGTGACAGCAGGTGCTCGAGTTCGAGGCCGTAGATGCGCGAGGCGTCCGCGCATTTGACGTAGTAATGGTCGGCGTTGCCGTTGAAGAGATTGACGATGCGGATGCGGAAGGGGCGGGAGTTGCCGAATTCCCCGAAATCGATCCGTTCGACCTTGAGGTGCTCGCTGTGTGAAAGGTCCCCGCCGATCCTGAGCATCGCGTAGATCTTGGTCAGACTCGGCTGGAGTTCCGCCATGACCTCAGGCGCATAGGCCACGGTCAGCCAGAGCGTTTCCTCACCGCTCGGATTCTCGTAGGGCATCGCGGCGGTGAACCGCAGCAGGTCGTCGTAGACCAGCGGAATGTCCGCCCAGCGCCCGAAATGATGCAGGTATTGCATCAACGACGGGCTGACCGGGTAGCTCTGTTTGCGTTGGAAGATCATGGCACGGTGGAGTTGTCGTCGGCGGTCATCGTCTTTAGAAGCCTGACTTCTTGCGCCTTCAGACCACTATTCCAGCCAGATCTTGTCGATCTCCAGACGGAAGGCCTCGGGCTTTCCATTGGCGATCATGAAACGGACCTGGGCCATGGTTTTCCCCGGGTAGTCCGGGATGTTCAAGCGGTCGCCTCTCCGCATCGGATACATTTTCCGCAGCGGAATCTCCATCGTCTGCCAGTCCGTGCCTGTTTGGAATTCGTGGACGTAGTAATGCTGATTCTTTTCGTCGGATTCGACGATGAACCGGTAGGCCTTGCCGTCGCCTTTGAGACGAACGAAGGCCTTCCGATGGGACGAGACGTCGATCGGGTCGAAAAATCCCTGCACGGAGGAAAATCCGCCGTTGTTCTCGAGCGAAACCTCGCCGGAGAAAACCGCATGCCCGTCCGTGTTCATCGCAAACGAGCCTTTGGAGCGCCCGCCCATGACGACGTCATCGCGGATGCGCCATCCGCGCAGGTCGTCGTCGGCTTTAAAGTCGAAGAGCACCAATTTTCCGGGCGTCGTCTCGGCGGCGTTTGCGCCGGCGAAGGTGAGGAGGACAACGAGGAGGGAGAGGATGCTTGTTTTCATGGCCGACATGGGGGCGGCGAAGGTCCACCCGGTAAAGAGCAGCGGATGCGGCTCCTGTCAACGCGCGCGGTGGCCACCCGGATGATCATCCATTCGAAGGCGGCAATTTCTTTGCCGCTTTGAGCGAGCGGGCCTTAAGTTGAGCCTACTCATGTTTGTCCCCCGTCTCGCTCTCGTCGCGCTGCTGCTCTCGGCCGCGTCGCTCCCGGCCACTGAGGTGCAGCAGCACGGGTTGGTCTTCGAGCATTGGGTGGCGGACACGTTCTTTGGCGGGCATCGTGCGGAGGGGCCCACGGACAAGTGGGACATTCCGGCCTCGGCCAATCGGGATCACGGCGGCATTCCGGTCAACCCCAAGGCGACGAAATACGGAGAGGCGGTCGGGTTGGGCGATGCCTTGCGGCAGTTCGACATTGATGAGCCGTTCCTGCTCATCATTGGGTTCTGGCAGCAGGACGGCGCGGGGAAAAGGTTTGTCCAGTCGCTGACCGCACGTGTCACGCCCGAGCAATGGCGCATGCTCTGGGCTCCAGTCACGCGGGAGGATCTGGTCGCACTCGACCGTCTGATCAAGGACACCGCGCGGCCCCTGGCCGAGGTGCGCCGCGAAGCGCTCGCGCGCAAACGCCGTCCGCCCTTCTCCTCGGCCGCTATCCAGGTCAATCCCAAGATCGACCGCTCGCAGCGGCGCCTGCAGTGCAGCATTTCCTTCGCGCGGCTCTTCGAAGCGCTGGCCCCGGGAGCAGACCGCCGTCCGGTGGAGCGGGCGGAAGTTCTCGGATATCCGATCCCGGTGATCGGCGCGTCGCCCCCGCGGTCAGTTCCCTGACTTGATGATGCCGCGCACCACGGCATCAGCCATGCGCTGGCGGTAGCGGGAGGACTTGATGTCCCGCAGCTCGGAAGGACAGGAAACGAAACCGAACTCAACCAAGGCGGCCGGCCGCGTGTTGTTGCGCAGCACATGGAAGCGGGCACGCTTGACCCCGCGGCTCGGGGTGGCCACGCGGCCGAGCTCCTTTTGGATGTTGGCGGCGAGCGGGTAGGATTTCGCGTTGTAGTAATAGGTCTCGGATCCCTCGGCCGAGGAGCGGCTGGCCCAGTTGTAGTGGACGCTGACAAAAATGGCGCCGCGCTCCCGGTTCGAGATGGCGGCCCGCGTTGGAAGCGGGACGAAGTAGTCGCCCTTGCGCGTCATGATTACCCGGAAGCCGCGCGATTTGAGTCCGCGCTCGATGCGTTTGGCCGTGTCGAGGGCGTAGGTTTTCTCCACCGAACCGTCCGCCCCGCGTGCACCCTTGTCGATGCCACCGTGCCCGGCGTCCACCACCACGGTGTGGAACCGGCCCACGCCGCTGGAGCCGGCGCAGCCCGTCAAAAAGACGGCGACGACGGAAAACAGGCTGGCGCACAGAAGGGCTCGCATCGGCAGAATTTAGGAAACATGGGGCCCGACGCAAAGCATTTATCCGCGCATTGCGCCGCTTGCCTCTCGCGGTCATTCTCGGGGCATGCTGACCAAGCGCATCATTCCCTGCCTCGACGTGACCGGCGGTCGCGTGGTCAAGGGCACCAAATTCCTCGAGTTGCGCGACGCAGGCGACCCGGTCGAGTGCGCCAAAGCCTACGATGCCCAGGGCGCCGACGAGTTGGTCTTCCTCGACATCACCGCCTCCTCCGACAATCGCGCCACTATGGTCGACGTGGTCGAGCGCACGGCCTCCGAGTGCTTCATGCCTCTGACGGTGGGCGGCGGCATCCGCGCGGTCGAGGATATGAAGATCATGCTTCGTGCCGGGGCGGACAAAGTCAGCGTCAACACATCAGCCATCCAGCGTCCGGATTTGATCCGCGAGGGCGCGGAGCGGTTCGGGTCGCAGTGTATCGTGGTCGCGATCGATGCGCGTCGCCGTCCGGGCGGTGGCTGGACCGTTTACACCCACGGCGGACGCAATCCGACGGACCTCGAGGCCGTGGCCTGGGCGACGCACGCCGCCGAACTCGGGGCCGGGGAGATTCTGCTCACCAGCATGGATGCCGACGGGACCAAAGACGGTTTTGACATCGCGATCACGGCGGCGGTTAGTGAAGCGGTTTCGATTCCAGTCGTCGCCAGCGGCGGTGCGGGATGCCCGCAGCATTTGGCCGACGCGATTTTGTTGGGTAAAGCCGATGCGGCTCTGGCGGCAAGCATCTTTCACTTCGGGCAGTACACGATCGCCCAGACGAAGCAGGTGATGCGAGACGCGGGAATCCCTGTCAGGCTGTAGTGCGAATTTCGCCACGGACGCTGCTCGAAACCAGTCTGCGGACGACGTCGCCCCGTTGACCTAAACAACGCTGACACCTACACCAATGGTGGCTTTTTTTCATTTCCTGCATCTTCCCGATCCCCTGAGCCGCTTGTGTCTGACGTTGTCCCCATTCGCACCGCCATCATTAGCGTCAGTGACAAACTGGGCCTCGCCGATTTAGCCGCTGGTTTGCAATCCGCGGGCGTTGAAATCTACAGCACCGGTGGCACGCGTCGTCACTTGGAACAATCCGGGATCGACGTCTTGGACGTGGCGGATTACACGGGATTTCCTGAGATGCTCGATGGCCGCGTCAAAACGCTGCACCCGAAAATCTTCGGTGGCATTTTGGCGATCCGCGATCGCGACGACCACATGGACGCGATCGAAGAATACGACATCGTTCCGTTTGACCTTGTCGTTGTGAACTTGTATCCGTTCGCGGCCACTGCATCGCGTCCCGGTGCGACGCGAGAAGAATGCGTCGAGCAGATCGACATCGGTGGACCGTCGCTCGTCCGCGCCGCGGCCAAGAATCATCACGACGTCGTGGTCGCAACCAGTCCCGAGCAGTACGGCGAAATTCTGGCTCAGCTCGATCAAGCCAAAGGCACGACGCTTGAACTTCGTGAGGAGTTAGCGGCGGAAGCGTTCGACCATACGGCGGGTTACGATCGAGCGATCGCGGACTTCATGCGAGGCGACACGATCGGCGGTGAATTCCCAACCAGCTTGAACCTGTCCCTACGTCGTAAAACTCAATTGCGTTACGGCGAAAATCCTCACCAGCGTGCGGCTGTTTATTCTGACCCCAACGATCGCTCGGCCAACTTGGTTTCGGCTCGCCAAATCAGTGGCAAGGAATTGTCATACAACAATTTGCTGGACCTCGATTCGGCGCTCGAAATTGTTCGCGGCTTCGGCAGTCCGGCAGTATCGGTGATGAAGCACAATAATCCATGCGGCGCGGCCACGGACGTGTCGCTCGCTGCGGCGTGTCGCAAGGCGCTTGATGGCGATCCGCTTAGCGCGTTCGGAAGCGTGATTGGATTCAATCGAACCGTGGATCGTGAGACAGCCGAAATGCTTTGCGAGCCGGGATTGTTTATCGAAGCGATCGTGGCTCCCGATTATCAAGCGGAAGCCGTTGGTTTGCTCACAACAAAGCCACGTTGGAGTGAAAACGTGCGATTGATGCAGGTCGGTCGTTTGGACTTGCCGCAATCCTCGATCCAGCGCCGGTTCATCAGTGGTGGCATGTTGGTTCAAGACGCCGACCGGATGACCAGTTCGCCGCTGCAGTGGGAAACGGTCACGCAAACCAAAGTTGATGATGACCTCTGGGATGACATCGCGTTTGCGTGGGAAATGGTTCGGCACGTCAAGAGTAACGCAAT
>JBGSSV010000136.1:0-14783 GCA_041736875.1 Chthoniobacterales bacterium
CCGTTACTGCGCGAACCTCAGCGAACACGGCCATTTCCATGACGCGGCGACGGGAGTCATCCATGACGTCCACTTCAAGCCCGGCATCAACCTCGCCGATGTCCTCGACCTTCCGCCCGGCGCGATCGTCGACGGGGTAGAGATCACCCTTCGCGGCAAACTCGTCAGCATTTAACTTCAATTCTCAAACTTTCCATCCCATGAGCCTACAAATCAGCAACCTCCACGCCACCCTCGAAAACGGCACCGAAATCCTCAAAGGAGCCACCCTCGACATCCCGAAAGGTGAAGTCCACGCCATCATGGGGCCGAATGGCTCGGGCAAGAGCACGCTGGCCAAGGTCATCGCCGGTCACCCAGATTACACCGTGACCTCGGGCGACGTGCTGGTCGATGGCGAGAGCATTCTCGAGCTCGAGCCCGATGAGCGGGCCCGGCGCGGCATTTTTCTCGCCTTCCAATATCCGAGCGAAATCCCCGGCGTGACCATCGCCAACTTCCTCCGCGCGGCCGTGCAGGCCCGCTTGCCCGAGGGCGAGGAGCTTGAGGCGACGGACTATTACGCCAAGCTTTACGAGAAGATGGACCTCCTGCAGATGCCGCGCACTTTCACCTCGCGGTCGGTCAACGAGGGCTTTTCCGGCGGCGAGAAAAAGCGCTGCGAAATCCTCCAGATGGCCATGCTCCAGCCATCCTTCGCCCTGCTCGACGAGACGGACAGCGGCCTCGACATCGACGCCTTGAAGATCGTCTCCCACGGGGTCAATGCCCTGCGCGGCCCCGGCGTCGGGATGCTCGTCATCACCCACTACCAGCGCCTGCTCAATTACATCGTGCCCGACCACGTGCACGTCATGGTCGCCGGCCGCATCGTCGAAAGCGGCACGCGCGAGCTGGCCCTCAAGCTCGAGGCCGAGGGCTATGACTGGGCGACCGAGCCGGAGGCCGAGCCCGCCGGAGTCTGATCCAGGCACTGCAACCAACGGAGAACATCACCATGAGCGACACACAAACCGAACTGGAAATCGACCGCGAGAAGGGCAATTTCCGCTACGACGTGGACTACGAGTTCGACGCTGGCACCGGCCTGACCGAGGACACGATTGATTACATCTGCGACGTGAAGGGCGAGCCCGACTGGATTCGCCAGTTCCGCAAGGACGCGCTGAAAAAGTTCCTCGATAAACCCATGCCGACCCACTGGGCCTCGAAGGATCTCGAGAACATCGTCTTCAAGAACATCCGCTACTACCTTTCCCAAGGCGGGCAGAAGCCCAAGCGAAGCTGGGATGATGTGCCCGAGGATGTGAAGCGCACTTTCGAGCGGTTGGGCATCCCGGAGCAGGAGCGCAAGTTCCTCGCCGGGGTCGAGGCGCAGTTCGACAGCGAGGCCGCCTATTCGAACATCAAGGAGGCCGTCGGCAAGCAGGGCGTGATCTTTGTCGGCAGCACCGACGGCCTGAAGGAGCACCCGGAGATTTTCCGCAAGTGGTTCGGCAAGGTCATTCCGACCGGAGACAACAAATTCAGCGCCTTGAACAGCGCGGTCTTCAGCGGCGGCTCCTTCATTTATGTCCCGCCGGGCGTGAAAGTCTCGCATCCGCTCCAGGCCTACTTCCGCATCAACGCGGAGAACTTCGGCCAGTTCGAGCGCACCCTCATCATCGCCGATGAGGGCGCCGAGGTCACCTACATGGAGGGCTGCACGGCGCCCAAGTTCGACACGGCCACGCTGCATAGCGCGGTCGTCGAACTGGTCGCGCTCAAGGGGGCGAAAATCCAATACATCACGGTGCAAAACTGGAGCAACAACGTCTTCAACCTCGTGACGAAGCGCGGCCTGGCCATGGAGGACGCGGAGGTCAAATGGATCGACTGCAACATCGGTTCCCGCCTGACCATGAAGTATCCGGGCGTCGTCATGAAGGGCCGCGGAGCCCGCGGCGAGGTCATCTCCATCGCCCTGGCCGGAGATGGCCAGCATCAGGACACCGGCGCGAAGATGATCCACGCAGCCGACGACACGACGAGCAACATTGTCTCGAAGTCGATCAGCCTCGGCACCGGACGCGCCACCTATCGCGGCCTCGTCCACGTGCCCAAGCACCTCAAGGGCTGCAAGAACAACACCGAGTGCGATGCCTTGCTGATCAACCAGAGCAGCCGCACCGACACCTACCCGGCCATCACGGTGCGCGGCACCGGCAATGCCGTGCAGCACGAGGCCAGCGTGAGTCAGGTCAGCGCCGAGCAGATCTTCTACATGCAGCAACGCGGATTGACCGAGGCCCAGGCCATGAGCCTGAGCGTGAACGGATTCGTCAACGACCTCGTGCGCCAGTTTCCCATGGAATACAGCGTGGAATTGAAGCGCCTGATCGACCTCGAAATGGAAGGATCGGTCGGCTGACCGGTCCCGCAAGGGAGATGACCATGAGTATGATTGCTGAAGCTGTTTCCGGTGTGCCCCTGATGGAGGGCGCGATTGTTGAGGGCGCCTGGCCTGATTGGTTTGTTGCCTCGCGCCAGCGTGGTTGGGAGGAGTTCCAGGTTCTCCCGTTGCCGGCGGCGAAAAACGAACACTGGCGCTTTTCCAACGTGAAGGCCTTGGCCTTGGAGGGCTTTCGCTATCCCGGCGCGGTGACCGATCTGGATTCCCTCGTGGCCCGTTCCACCGGATTGGGTGAGGCCACGGCGCGCTTTGTCTTCGGCAACAACCGCCTCCTGGCCGCCACCGAGCCGGCCGCAGAGTTGGTCGCAGCCGGCCTCGTTGTCATGTCGCTGGAAGAGGCGGCAACAAAGAACGCCGACATCGTGCAAAAGCACTTCATGGCGCAGGAGACGAAACTCGGCTCGGCCAAGTTCGCCGCTCTGCACCGCTCGGGCCCGGTCGCCGGCGTGTTTATCCGCGTGCCGAAAAATTTGGAGGTGCCGCACCCGATTGAAATTTTCCATTGGGCCGAGGGCGATCATTCGGCCGTCTTCCCGCACACGCTGGTCGTGTGTGAGGCGCACAGCAAGGCCACGGTGGTTGATTGTTTCCGCAGTGCGGACGACCAACCCGTGCTGGCCTGCGGGGTCAATGATCTGGTCGTCGAGGACGGGGCCAAGCTGAGCTACGTGGCCGTGCAGGAATGGAGCCGCGAGACTACGGCGTTTCATTTGAACTCCACCACGGTCGGCCGCGACGCCACCTGCCTGGGCATGCAGGTCAACCTCGGCGGGCGCTTCGTCCGCGGCGAGAGTTACAGCCGCATGGTGGCCGAGGGCGCGCGCAGTGACATGCTTTCGGTCAACATTGCCAGCGGCGAGCAAATGATCGATCAGCGCACCTTTCAGGACCACGCCAAGCCGCAGGCCTCGAGCGATTTGCTTTACCAGAATGCGCTGACCGGAAAAGGCCGGACGATTTTTTCCGGCGTGATCCGCGTGGAGCCCGGGGCGCACCGGACTGATGCCTACCAGAAGGTGCGCAATATCGTGCTGAGCGACGAGGCCGAGGCCAATTCGATGCCGGGCCTCGAGATAGAGGCCGACGATGTGCGCTGCACCCACGGAGCCACCACCAGCCAAGTCGATGACCGTGAGTTGTTTTACTTGCTGGCCCGCGGCATCCGTCCCGAGGCGGCCCAGCAGTTGCTGGTCATGGGATTTTTCAACACCGTCCTGGATCGCCTGCCGGAGCCCAAACTCCGCGGCCACATCGAAGGCCTGGTGGAGAAGCGCCTGGCCCAGGCGCTGCGCGAGTCGTAAATTCCGGTGCGCTTCGTCGCCAAGGCGGTTCTGGGCGTCGCCCTTCTGGCCCTGCTGGCATTCTGTGTCCTCGGTTTTGCCGCCACCTTTGAACCGATGGAGCCGTCGACCCAGCTTCTCGGACGTTTGATTTACGGCGTCGTGGCCGCCGCCGCGACGGGCGGGCTGGTCCTCGTCTTCCGGCGAGCCGCCTAGCTGGCGCAACGCGAGTTGCTCGTCGTGAATCGGGCCGCATTCGTCTAGGCTCCGGCACCATGCACGCCCTCGGTTTACCCCACCTCTCGCGGCGCTGGGTGGGAGTGCTTGTCGTCCTGATGATGGCGGGGTTCTCCGTGCCGCCGCTGGTCAACCTGGTGCCAATCCGGCCGAACATGGATTACAACCTCTGGCAGGACACGGGAATGATCGCGCTGCGGGGCGGGGAGATTTACCCGCAAGACGGCTCGGCGTTTCCTTTCATGTATCCGCCGCCGTGCGCGTCGATGCTCGCGTTGATCAGTCCTTTGCCCGAGACGGTTTTCGTCCTCGTTCTGGTCGTCCTCAATTCTTTCGCCTGGGCCGCGTGTATTCTGCTTTCGGTCTATCTGGCCACCGGTCGCCTGCGCGGCGCCCACCCGGCGCTCTATTTTTGGCCGTCGCTGGCCGTGATCCCGCTGGTTTACAACACCTACCTGCTTGGCCAGCCCGCGCTGGTTCTTCTCGCCCTGCTGCTTGGTTGTTTCGCGTTGCTCGGCCGGAACAGGCCCTTTTCTGCCGGCCTCTTGCTTGCGGCGGCTGTCGCCATCAAAGCCTATCCCATCATCGCCGCCGGCTACCTTGTTTACCGTCGGCGCTGGCTGGCACTGGCCGGTCTCGCCTGCGGGCTGCTGGTCGCGTTCTTCGTGTTGCCCCTGATGTTCAGGACGCCGACGCAGGTGCGGTCTGATTTCCTCACGTGGTCGCACGGCATGATCTTCAAGTTTGAGGAGGATGGCATGGCCCAGCGTCCGCTGCGTTCCTACAGCTTCAAGAACCAATCTGCCCAGGCCACGGTGCATCGCTTGGTCCGTCCGGTTCTGGCCGACGGCGAAGCCGACCCATCCTGGCGGGTCAATGTCCTCGAGCTTTCCTTTGCCCAAGCGAATTTACTGATGATGGCACTTGCGGTGGGGCTTTTGGTTTTTTACGTCGCCATGACGGCCCGGACGCCCCTGGCCCCTCAGGCCGGGCCGGCGCTGGATCAGGGCATGGTGGCCTTGCTCACGGTCTTTCTCGCCCCACTTTCTTTTCAATACAGCTACGTCTGGATGATCTTTCCCTTCACCACCGTGCTGTATCTTGCCTTGGCTTCTCCGGCGGGCTCACCCCTTCACCGGGCCTCGGTCTGGGGGCTGGCCGGGTCGGCCGGACTGCTGCTTTTTTCCGTTCTCTCCCCTCGCTGCTTCGCCGCATACGGGAACATCTTCCTCGCGGGTTGCGCCCTCTTCGTTGTTCAGGGCGTTGTGTTGCGATTCGGATGGTTGCGCAATCTCGAGAGTCGTTCTTGAATGCCCCCATGCTCGGGACTGCCGCGGAAATCTCCCACCGTCTCCGCGCCCTGGCGGATCCACGCCGGGCCAGGGATGCCGCGCGGTTTTTCAAGACGGGCCCCGGCGAATACGGCGAGGGGGACCGGTTTCTTGGTCTGACCGTGCCAATGGTCCGCGCCGTGGCCAAACAACATCGCAGCGTGCTTCCGGCCCGCTTGCTTCCGCTCCTCCGCTCGCCTTGGCACGAGGAACGGCTTTGCTGCCTGATCGTTTGGGTGATGCAGTTCGACCGCGCCAACTCGCGCGAGGTGAGGCAAACGCTCTTCGATCTCTACTGGCGCCATCGGAAGCGCGTGAACAATTGGGACCTGGTCGACGTTTCCGCTCCGCGGCTGGTCGGAGAGTTCTTGCGCAGCGAGGGTGACCCCGCGCTGCTCGCGCCGCTGGTGGAGGCCCGGAAACTCTGGGACCGCCGGATTGCCATGCTCGCCACGTGGGCTTGGATCAAGGCGGGCGATGTGAGTTTGACGCTGAAGACCGCCGAAATGTTGTCGGGTGATACCGAGGATCTCATCCACAAAGCCACCGGCTGGATGTTGCGCGAGGCCATGAAAGTCGACGAGAAAGCGACGCTCCATTTTCTGCACACCCACACTTCCGCCCTGCCGCGCACCGCGTTGCGCTACGCCATTGAGCGGCTGGACGAGAAGCGGCGCAAAGCGATCCTCCGGATTCCCCGGGACCACGCGAGGATTCGCCCCCGAGGAGGGGCGCCCTCGCAGCGTTAGTGGTTCACGCCAGGCGGCTTCGCCCGCGCTGGCGTTTCCGCGCTCTCAAACGAAACACCACCCCGGTATTCCGCCCGCAAGGTTCCCGCCGGCGGCGCTGCTCGCGGTGCAAAACTGCGCGGGAACGTTACCCGGTCGACGCTCCGGCCCTCAAAGTCCACCAATTCGATGTCCACGCCGGATAGGTGCGGGTCCTCCAGGTCGCTAACGTCGATGAAAAAAGAGGCAAAGACATCGCTCGGATAGCTTTCCTCCTCGTTCCACGTTTGACCGCCGCTGTTGTAGCACGAAGCCAGAAAGTCGCGTCCGCGCTCGTCGGTCACCCGCGCCTGCACATGGGTATATACGAGCCACTTCTTCCCCGCCGGCTGCTTCAGACCGACCCGGAGAACAAAATAGCGTGCCGATTCGCTGCGATACTCCTTCCAATCAATATTGTTGATCGAGGAAATGGGCGTCGCCGGACGGAGCCATCCCGTCAGGAATGAACCGGGTCCGTCAACCCCCCTCTCGAAGCCAAGGGTCACGATTGCGGCCGCGAGTGCGAGGATTCCAACGAAGATGATGGATCTGACCACGATACGTTCTTCTGCTGGCCGCGGGCTGCCGCCGCCTTGACCAATGATGGAAAAATCGGGCTGCCGGGATTTGAACCCGGGACCTCTTGAACCCCATTCAAGCGCTCTACCAAGCTGAGCCACAGCCCGTGGTGGGAGAAGGGAACTTAGCAGGAAAGCGGGCTGCGTCCCGCAAAAATTTCCGTCCGGACTGGACAAGCGGCGGCTCCCATGAAGTGATAAACCGATGCGGGTCACCTTGCTCCTCGTCATGACGGCGCTCCTGGCGGCCTGCAAGCCGTCCGCGCCCCCGGCTCCTGCGGTGACGCCATCCCCCACACCATCCCCCACGCCGTCCCCGACCGCGGCGCCCACCGCGACGCCGACTCCTGCGCCCACGCTCCCCCCGACACCTTTCGTGCCGCGCAAGCCGATGGATACCGGCATGATCTTCAATGGCCTGCAATACAAGTGGTCGGTGCAGACCTCGCCGGGTCAGACCGCCGCGCGGGACCGCAAAATCGACAGTTCCTACCGGCTCGAGTTGAACCTGAAGGTTAGCGAACCACGGCCGGCGACCACGCTGGACGACTTGGCCATGGTCAACGACAGGTTGCCTCAACTGCTGCCCGAGCTCCCGTTGCTCCTGGAGACAGCCAAAGTGTCACCGGATTTCGCCAAGCTTTACGAGTTGAAGCTCGACTGGCTCAAGGAGCGTCTGGAGCGGATCGACCAGATCCTTTCGCGCCACAATTACTACGACTGCGACACCATTCTGCAGCTGCAGCATCCGACGAGCGGACGCCGTGCCCTCATCGTCCAAGGCGATATGGACGTGAATGTGGACGGATCCGATGGCGACCGGAATATCGAGGTGGACGGATCGGGGCAGTTCTTCCAACCGCAGACCAGCTACCGTTGGCCCAAAACCACGGGTCGCCCGAACCCCTTCATCGCTCGTGCCCAGCAGCGAATTGACCAGGCCAACAAGGAGCTGGGCAAGCCGGATTTGACCGAGCCCCGCCGTGCCGAATTGCGCGAGCAGATCGATGCGGCCAAGCGCATGATATCCGACCTCAAGAGCGCGAGCTTCCTCGTCTCCAAGGCAGACCCCACCATCGTCCTGCCGGGCTTCATGATGCGTGGCACCGGTCCAGATGTTCCCAAGGTGGGGGATTACGCGGTGGTCATCCACGAGGGGCAGATGTATCCGACCATCCTTGGCGACGCCGGACCGTCCTACAAAGTGGGCGAAGCTTCGCTGCGGTTGTGTGATGAGATCAACCACACGGGGAATCCTCTGGCCCGTCCGGTCAGCGACCTGACCGTGACCTATCTGGTCTTCCCCGGCTCCGCCGATCCCCAGCGGTCTGCTCCCGATCTTGATCGCTGGCACGCCCGCTGCGCGGAACTGCTGGCCGAGATCGGCGCGCCGAATGCGCCGCTGCACCGTTGGGAAAATATCGTGCCACCGTGGCCGACGCCGACTCCCTCCCCAACCCCGACGCCCTCGGTTTCGCCCACGCCCGGAGCGCCCGTGGTGGACACCGGGGCTCCTGCGATGTCCGCCGCATCCGCGACCACCACGCCCCCGCCGCAACCCTCTCCCCCATCCTCCCCAGCCCCGAGCCCCACGCCCTAGTCCAGTATTCGAATTCTTTCTCAACCCCGCCGGCTACCTCATGCCACGACGGAATAATGCTGGGCGCAAACAGCGGTTCTTGCTCATCATGTTCTTCGTGACACTTACTCCCGTCGGCCCATCCCGATGAACAAGGTCCGCCTCGCCATCGTTGGCATGGGGCTCATGGGGTCCGGCCATGCACGGAGCGTGCTGAACGGACGCGTGCCGGGCTGCCAGCTCGCGGCCGGCTGTGATCCTGATCCTTCCCGGGCGGCGGACTTCCCCGGTTTGCCGTGGTTCAAGACCGTGCCGGATTTGTTGCGTTCGGGAACGGCCGATGCCGTGCTCATCGCCACGCCGCACTACGCGCACACGACGGCGGGGATCGCCGCGCTCAAGGCCGGGATGCACGTCCTCGTGGAAAAACCCATTTCGGTCCACAAGGCCGATGCACTCAAGTTGCTCGCGGCTCACCGCAACCGGAGGCAGGTCTTTGCCGCCATGTTCAACCAACGCACCGACCCGCGCTACCGCAAGCTGCGCGAGATGGTGCAGGGCGGGAAGCTGGGGAAAATACGCCGCGTCAATTGGATCATCACCGATTGGTTCCGCCCGCACGCCTACTACCAACATGCCGGCTGGCGCGCGACCTGGGCGGGCGAGGGTGGGGGCGTGCTGCTCAACCAATGCCCGCACAATCTCGATCTCTTCCAGTGGATCTTCGGGCTGCCGTCGCGCGTGCGCGGGTTCTGTCAGTTCGGGCGCTACCACGACATCGAGGTCGAGGACGACGTGACCGCGTATTTCGAGTATCCGGACGGCATGTCGGGGGTATTCATTACCTCGACGGGCGAGGCCCCGGGAACCAACCGGCTCGAGGTCATGGCGGAGCGCGGACGGTTGGTCGTCGAGGGGGGCAAGTTCGAGTTTCTGCGCAACGAAGTGCCGACCGCGGAGTTTAGCCGCAAAACGAAGGAGAAATTTTCTGCCCCGCCGGTGAAGCCCGTTGCGGTATCCGTGGCGGCGGGCACGGGCGAGCAACACGTCGGCATCCTCAAGAATTTCGTCAATGCCATCCGGCGCGGCGACCCACTCATCGCCCCGGCGTCCGAGGGACTTCACTCGGTCGAGTTGGCCAACGCGATCCTCATGTCCTCGCTCGAGCAGCGCACGGTCGATCTGCCGCTCCCGGCTTCGCGGTATGCGAAGCTCCTGCATTCCCTCAAGCACACGAAATGAAAACCTCTCAACTGGCCGCCCAACTTTACACCTGCCGCGATCTGCTCCGGGCCCCGCGGGACATCGCGACCACTTTGCGCCGCGTCCGCGCGGCCGGCTACACCGCGGTGCAGCTGAGCGGCATGGGCCCGATCGCCGAGGATGAACTTGTCCGCATCCTCGAGGACGAGGGCCTCGAATGCTGCGCCACCCACGAGCCGTCGGATGTCATCCTGGCCGAGCCCGCCCGCGTGGTTGAGCGCTTGGCCAAGCTCGGTTGTTCCTACACGGCGTATCCATTTCCCAGCGGGATCGATTTTTCGGATGCCTCCGCGGTGGAAAAATGGATCACCCGCCTCGACTACGCCGGCTCCGTGTTGGCGGCCGCCGGGCAGACGCTTTGCTACCACAATCACCACCAAGAGTTCCGCCAACTCGCCGGGCGCACCATTCTCGATCTCATTTATGCGGGCACGAAGCCGGCCAATCTGCAGGGCGAGCCGGATACTTATTGGGTTCAGTTCGGCGGCGGCGATCCCGTCGCGTGGTGCGAGAAGCTCGCCGGCCGCCTGCCCCTGCTGCATCTCAAGGATTACATGGTGGATGCGCAGAACCACGTGACCATGTGCGAGATCGGTGCGGGCAACCTCGATTGGCCGCGCATCGTGGCGGCGGCCGAAAATTCCGGCTGCCAATGGTTCATCGTCGAGCAGGACACGTGCCCGGGCGATCCGGTTGATTCGCTCGCGATCTCCTATCGTCACCTTGCGGAGAACATTTGCCAGCCCTGAACACGACGCAGCTCACCTCATGAAGCGGTTTGATCAAATCATCGGCGCCTATTACTCGGACGAGGTCGAGGTGCTGAAGAAGAAGGCCTGGGGCTCGTTCGTCCTCTCGGTCGTGACAGGAGTTTCCGCCGTGGTCCTTTTCGGGATTTTGGCCGCCACAATGTTTCTCGCGCTGGTTTTCCAGTTCAATCCCCTGAGGAGCCCGCTCCTGCTCGTCCTTTTTGTCATCGGCGTCCCTGCCTTGCTCATCCTGATTCCGACGAGCTGGGCGTTTTCCTTTCGTTACCTTTGGTCCTGCAAGCAGGCCAAGGATGCGGTTGATCGCAGCATGAGGCAGGCGATCCGGAGCGATGCGGGCGGTGCGGTCGTTGCCGGCGAACCTGATCCCGGACTATGAGCGCCAAAGACGGAATGAACTATGCGCCGGTGGGAAAATCCGCGCCGGTTTGCCGGCCGGGGGAGTTTGTCATCGCCGCCGCGCATCTCGACCACGGACACATCTACGGGCAATGCGGCGGCCTGACCGAGGCCGGGGCGCAGATCAAGTGGGTCTTCGATCCGGACCCTGCCAAGGTTCGAGCCTTCCGCGAAAAGTATCCCGAGGCGCGCGAGGCGCGGTCGCTTGATGAAATCCTCGACGATCCGGCGGTGCAGTTGGTCGCCTCAGCCGCGGTGACCTGCGAGCGCGGGCCGCTCGGATGCCGGGTCATGCGCGCCGGCAAAGACTACTTCACGGACAAGGCGCCGTTGACCACGCTGGACCAGCTGGCCGAGGCCCGACGGGTTGTGGCGGAAACAGGACGGAAGTTCGCTGTCTATTACAGCGAGCGGTTGCACGTGGAATGCGCGGTGCATGCGGGCGAGCTGGTTGCCGCGGGCGCCATCGGGCGCGTGGTGCAAACTCTCGGCACCGGGCCGCACCGGCTCAATGCCCCGTCGCGGCCCGCCTGGTTTTTCGACCGCGCGCGATACGGCGGCATCCTCTGCGACATCGGCAGCCACCAGTGCGAGCAGTTTCTTTTTTACACCGCGGCGCAGGACGCCCGCGTGGCCTCGGCCGCGGCGCGCAACACCGCGAACCCGGGTCATCCGGAGTTGGAAGACTTCGGCGAATGTCTCCTCGTCGCGGACAACGGTGCCTCGGGCTACTTCCGCGTCGACTGGCTCACGCCCGACGGACTCGGCACGTGGGGGGACGGACGGTTGATCATTCTCGGCACCGAGGGCTACATTGAACTTCGCAAATATACGGACATCGCGACCGACCACGGCGCCGATCAGTTGTTCTTGGTTGATGGCAAGGGCGAGCATCGCATCCCCTGCGCCGGCCGGGTGGGCTACCCATTCTTCGGCCGCTTGATCCTTGATTGCCTCAATCGCACCGAGACCGCCATGACCCAGGCACACACCTTCAAGGCGGCCGAGCTTTGTCTGCTGGCCCAAGAGGCAGCCGATCGCGGCCGGCTTGCCTGAACGCGGCGGCCGGCGTAATCAGTGGCCATGACAGCGCGGATTCTCCTGCTCCTGCTCGCCTCGCTGCTGTTCACCGCCTGTGAGCAACCCGCGGCCGCGCCGCGCCATCATGTCCTGCAAGGCGCGTGGCTGGCCGATGATGGCACCATCTTCATCTTCCGGCCGGACGGCACGTTTCATGGGGTGGACTTCCGGCGCAGGGAGATCTGGGGAAACTGGGTCAAACTTTCCGATCAACGCATCGGCTTCCAAAGCCTGCTGCACGACTCCTATTACAATCCGCAGTATGCGATCATTGACGCCAACGATGCCAACGCCATGGACTACATCGTGACGGGTGGAAACAACTTTATCCGCGCCAAGCGCATCCCGCCCACCGAGGCCCAATTCGCCGTGGACCTCATCATCGCCCCCGAAATCCACCGCCCGGAGGGCGACTGATCAACCCTGCGTGATGAGCCGCAGGGCTGCGGCCGTGGCCAGCAGGATGGTGATCCACTCGAAGGTGCGTTGTGGCACGCGGCGCAGGAGCAATCGCCCGGCCACCGCCCCGAGGGCCACGACCGGAAGAAGCAGCAGGTCGAACTTCAGCGAAGCGGGCGTGATCAGGCCGAGTTGCAGGCTGAACGGAACCTTGGAGAGATTGACCACGAGAAAAAACCACGCCGCAGTGCCGACGAAAGTCATTTTGTCCATTCGTCGCGCGAGGAAGTAAAATGCGGTGATCGCCCCCGCCGCATTGGCCAGCATGGTGGCCAGTCCAGTGGCCCAGCCCGCCACCAGTCCGAGCAGGGGGTGATCCACGGCGGCGAGCAGTAGCCGCGGAAACCTCCGCTGCACGACGGTCAGGGCCATGAGCCCGAGAATCAGCCAGCCGAGGAACACGATGAATTCCTGATCAGGGATGCGCGGCATGAGCCACCAGCCGCAGACGATTCCGGCCAACGTGGCCGGCAGAAGCTTGATCAAGTCGGGCCAGTTGGCGTGGCGACGGTAGAAGTAGACGCCGATGAGGTCGCCGAAAATCATCAGCGGCAAGAGCGCCCCGGTGGATGCCTTGGCCGGGAAAATCTGCGCAAAGAGCAGGACGGCGACAATGCCGAGTCCGCCGAAGCCGGTCTTGGCCAGACCGACGCAAAGCGCCGCGGAGAGGGCGAGGGCCCAGAGGGCTGGTGAGTGGAGATCGGGCATGATGAAACAGCAGATGTCCCTACGGTCGCGCGGTGCCGGTCCACTGGGATGGCGGCAGGCCGGTCTGCTTGCGGAACCAGCGCGCAAAGTAGCTCGCATCGGTGAAGCCAGCCGACTCCGCCGCAGCCGTCACGCTCCGCCCCCGCTGGAGTTCCGCCTCGGCAGACCGCAGCAATTCGCGGTCGCGTCCTGGGGCGCTACACCGACTCTAATTCACGGATGATTGCGGTCGCGCGAATTCCAGTTCAAAGGGTCCAAGATTGGATCGCATGTCAGGCGATAACCGTAGAAGTCGCAGCGGTCAATGCTCCTGATCATCTAACAATTGTCGGATCGCGATTTGAAGTCAATGCGTGCGCCGCTGGGTTGGTGCAGCAGGGTGCATCGATCGCTGAAGTGAATGTGGCAGGTCCGTGGCACTCCAGTGCAATGTGCAATGCAGTCGATGAGGTAGAGGTGCTTTTCAAATCACTTACGTTCTCTTCTCCTTGTCGGTCGCTGTACTTAAGTGCCACAGGGAAGCAGGAGACCAATCCTGATTCTCTGCGAAGAATGCTCGCGGCTCAAATTGCTCAGCCAATCCTGTGGCATCCTGTAATCGAATCCTGGCGTGAGGTTGGTGTTCAGAACTTTGTCGAAATGGGCCCAGGAAGAGTATTGCTCGGAATCCTCCGCCGCTGTTGGTCTTCACACTCGGAGTATCAGGTTACCTGTGTGGAGTCACCTAGCGGTGGCACACAACCTTTCCGTCGCTTGCTTACAAACTTATCCAAAGAAGGAACTCTTTATGAAAAATCTTGAAGGTCGCATTGCGATTGTAACTGGTGCATCGCGTGGTTTAGGTCGTGAGATGGCTGTCGCACTCGCAGAAAATGGTGCGATTGCGATCATCAATCACCGCTCAGAGAAAAGCCGCGGCGATGCAGAGAAGACGTTGGATTTGGTAAAGGAACGCGGTGGCGATGGCCGTATTCACTGCGCCGATGTAAGTCAGCCAACTCAAGTTACCGAGATGATGAACAAGATCTACAAGGAGTTCAAGCGCGTTGACATTCTTGTAAACAATGCTGGCGCGACGCGTGATGAATACTTCATGATGATGCGTCCAGAAAGTTGGCATGCGCTAATGGATATCCATCTCAATGCGGTTTACTACTGCTCAAAGGCGGTGATTCGATGGATGTGTGCAGCCAAACGTGGTGTGATCACCAATATAGGATCGGGATCTGCATTGGTTGCGATGCCCGGGCAAGTCAACTACAGCGCTACGAAAGCTGGATTACTTGGATTCACTCGATCGCTTGCTCGCGAAGTAGCTGACAAGAACGTTCGTGTGCTACACGTCGCTCCGGGGTTCTTCAAGTCCGATATGACTGAGACGCTTAGTCAGGAATTCATCGATGAAACGTATCGCGCAACTCCACTTGCTCGCTGGGGATTACCAGAAGAACTGGCTTCGGTCATCACTTTCCTGTCATCGGACAATGCGAGTTATATCACTGGGCAGTCGGTTGTCGTCGATGGTGGTCGCGGAGCCATCGAGGCTGACCTTGGTTTTTGGGTGTGACGCTTATTCCGTTCGTAACGGAAAACGCAATTGTCGGGGTGCTCTTATCCAGGCGGATAAACGCTTGGGCTCCCGGTACCGCAGAATCAACATTCCCGACGATTTGCGAACTAGGTTTTAGTACTCACTGTAGGGCGATTGGCCGCTGCGAGTCATTCGCGATTAAGTCCCAAGAGAGTTGTTAATGTCCACAACACAAGTTAAGACAAAAAAAATCAAGCTTGACCATCGTGCCGTTCGGCAACTGATGCCGCATGGATACCCATTCCAGATGTTCGACATTGTGGAGAGTTACGACCACGAAACGGTAATG
>JBGSSV010000138.1:0-29506 GCA_041736875.1 Chthoniobacterales bacterium
GCCGGAGTCAGCGCCGTCGTGGGCACGGAGCGTCCGGAGATGGATCTGCCCGCGCCCCCGCCGATCCGGTTTTAGTCCGACGTGAGGCGGCAGGCGTGGGCGCTGAACCCGGCGCCGAACGAAGCCAGCCACCAGTCGCCGCCCGCCCCCGGCGCCGCCTGCTCGCTCATCGTTTCCTCCAGTGCAAACAGCACGGATGGGCTGCTCATATTGCCGTGCCGACCGAGAATCGCGCGGGTCGGGCCGAAGTCGTGACCTGGCAGCTCAGCTTGCAGCGCCGTGAGGACATCCTTGCCCCCGGCGTGGGAGACGATGCGGCCGATAGGGCCAGCTTCGGCCGCGCGGTTGTAAAGCTTGCGCACTGCTGCGGCGGCGAGGGAAGGGACCGTGGGAAGAAGCAGATTGCGCAATTTGCCATTTCGTTGCTCGAAGCGGATCTGATCACGCGCCAGCGGGTCGTGGTGGGTGTCAAAACCGTGGCAGCGCAGCGGGGTGGAACTCGGCGTCCCACGCCAGATGGTCGCAGCCGCGCCATCGCCGAATAGGCAGGCACTGATGATCACGCCCGGGTCGTTGTCCAGGTAGAACGCGGCCGAGCACACTTCGACGGCCACGCAGGCGACAACGGCGGCTGGGTTCCCTGCGATGATGGCCTCAGCCGCGCGCAGAGCGGGGATAGCCGCACCGCAGCCCAGTCCCACGAGATCCTGCAACCAGACATCCGCACGCAGCCCGGCGACCTCCGCCAGATAGCTGCTCACGCCGGGGCATAGGTAGCCGGTGCAGGTGCAGACGACGAGTGCATCAACCTCGGCGGCGACCAGACCCGCCCGATCCAGAGCGGGCTGCAGCGCCGCTGCGGCCAGTGCCGGGGCGGCGCGGCGGAATTCTTCGTTGAGTTCATCCGCGTCGAGATCGAACAGTCGATCCATCGGTCCAACGGAAAATTGACGGGTCTCGATCCCCGAGTCCCCGCGCAGGATGGCGCCGAGCAGGAGGCGCGAACGACGGTCGAGGCTGGTTTGCGCATGTGGGGAGGCCCGGGCCATCTCGAGACAATCGGCTTGGGTGAAGGATCGCGGTGGCGTGGCCGTGGCGAGGGAGTGAAGAAACATGAGCGGTCCAATCAGTGGGTCAGGCGGTAAAGCGCCGCGGCCGGAACAATCCCCCAGCGACCGAGGTAGCCGAGCAGCCATTGGTCGGTCGGATTGACCAGCCAGGGATGAAAGCTCCGCGCCCAGCCTACCCGGCGGCGAAAGCGGCGGTTCCATTCCCTCCGCACTGCGCCCACCGTCGCACCCCAATCGGTCTCGTGCCGGGCCCATGCGATGAGTGGTTCCAACGCCGCAGCGGCACTCTGCAAGGCAATAGTCATGCCGTGCCCGGTGAATGGAGGGATGAGCCCATGCCGGTCGCCCAGGGACAAGGCCTCGGGGGCCGGCCGGCTTGCGCCATAGCTCAAACCGGCTACGGCGCAGGCAGATTCCTCCACAGGATCGGCCGCAGCCACGCGACGGGCCAGCCCGGACAGCCCGGTGGCCTCGACCCGGTCGAACAGGGTGCAGCGTTCGCGCCGCCCCGGCCGGGGGAAAAGTCCGCAGACATTGGTCGTGAGCGCGTCGACCTTGGTCAAGCCGACATAGGCGCCCCGCCCGAGGTGAACTTCCAGATCGGCGAGCGTCTCGAGTCCGCGAAAGTGCTGCTTGAGGCCAATCCAAGGCGAGGCCGGATCCGGCCGGGCCCCGCAGGCGAGAACGCGTCCCTCCTGCGGCGTGGACGGCCCCCTCTGCCGCGTGACCAATTCGCCGCCGAGTTCCACGAAGCGACCGGCCAGACGCGCATCGAGGATGCAGCGGCTGAGGCAGAGGGCGGGTTCAGGCAACTGATGGCGAAAAATCTCGCCCCGGCGGTCATGCCAGGAGAGGCCGCCGGCCGGCCTCGCGCCGTCGAGAGCCGCATCGAGTTGGAGAACGCGGCGGGTCTCCTCATCGAGTCCGGTGATGAATTCGCCGCAGACCCGGTGGCGCGGATAGGTGCCCGCCTCGCGGAGGGTGACCGGAATCTGGCGGGCGCGCAGCCCTACACCGAGGGCCAGCCCGGCCAAGCCTCCGCCGATGATCTCAACCGGGCGTGCGTCTTCCATGGATTGGCCCTGCCGCCGGGGCTAGGTGTCTCCTCGGCGTCCGCGCGTCGGGTGGGCAAAAAGAGAGAAAGGCTCGAAGCACTGCTCGGCTCGGCGCCAAAAGAAGGCGGCGGTCTGCGAGCAGTCCTTGGGCAGGCGCCGTCGGACGCCGATCTTTTCGATCTCCCCGGCTCCGGGCTTGAAGACGCCGGGCTTGAGCAGCACGCGGTAAAGGATCGTGATCGAACCGGCGGCCGGGCGGTCGAGGATATCGAGCGGGGAGGCGGTCGTGATTTCCAAGCCGATCTCCTCCCGGACCTCCCGTCGCAGAGCGGTGATCAGGGCTTCGCCGGTTTTGACTTTGCCACCGGGCAGGGTCCAGCGGCGGCCTCCCTTGATCTGCCGCACCAGGATGACCCCGCCGAAGGCGTCCTCGATCCAGGCCATGACCGAAACGCCCTTGTTGGCTTTGATGATGCGGGGGGTTGACACGGCCTTAGCAGGATTCGCGCCCGACCAGAAGGACGGCGCTGTGGGGCTGGAGAGTTGCCTGTTTCTGATCGGCCAGCAACACCTCTCTTCCCGCCTCGTGAATATCCGCCGGGGAGGGCTGTGCGGTGTCGGCCAGCAGATGCCACTGCCAGCGGGGTGGCAGGGCTGGCAGTTCAAAGCTCAGCGTCTCGGCATGCATGTTGAAGGCCGCGTAGAAGAACTCGCCGGGACCGCCGAGAGCGAGGTCGTGCTGGCCGCAGAGCATGAAGGCCAGGGAGTGGCTGAACGCGCTCCAGTCCGGTTCGTCAACCTTGACCCCGTGCCAGGAGATGTCCGGATATTTGCTGCCCGCCGTGTCCTGGCCGGTGAACCACTCCTCGCGGTGCAGGCTCGTGTGCCGGTGGCGGAAGGCGACCAGGGTCCGCACAAAACGATGCAGGCTCTGGTTCTCCTCGAGCAAGTTCCAGTCGAACCAGTTCCACTCCGTGTCGTGGCAATAGGCGTTGTTGTTGCCCCGCTGGGTTCGTCCGACCTCGTCACCCATCGAGAGCATGGGCACGCCTTGGCTGACGAGGAGCAGGGCTATGGCGTTTTTCGCGCAGCGCAGGCGCAGAGCCTGGATGTCCGGATCATCGGTCGGACCCTCCGTCCCGCAGTTCCACGAATCGTTCTCATTGGTGCCATCCCGGTTGTTCTCGCCGTTCTCGAGGTTGTGCTTGCCCTCGTAGGAGAACAAATCAGCCAGGGTGAATCCATCGTGGCAGGTGATGAAATTGACCGAGGCGGTCGGCTTTCTTCCGCTCGCCTCGTAGAGGTCGGGCGATCCGAGGATGCGCTGGACCATTTCGCCGACCGAGTTGTCATTGCCGCGGAGGAAACGCCGGGCTGCGTCGCGGTATTTGCCGTTCCATTCCATCCAGCGGCCGTAGCTGGGAAAATTTCCGACCTGGTAGAGTCCGCCCGCATCCCACGCCTCGGCAATCAGCTCGCAGTGCGCAAGGACCGGGTCATGGGCCACCGCTTCAAGCAGGGGCGGGTTAGGCAGCGGATTTCCCTGCAAATCACGGCCGAGGACCGAGGCCAGATCGAAACGGAATCCGTCGATGTGATACTCCGCCGCCCAGTAGCGCAGGCAGTCGATGACAAACTCCCGCACGACCGGGTGGTTGCAATTGAGGGTGTTGCCGCAGCCGCTGAAGTTGAGGTAGTCGCCGTTGGGGGCCAGCAGGTAATGGGTTTTGTTGTCGAGCCCGCGGAACGAGATGACCGGCCCCGTGCCGTCACCTTCGGCCGTGTGGTTGAAAACCACATCGAGAATGACCTGGATGCCGGCGTTGTGGCAGGCCTTGACCAGATCCTTCAGTTCGTCGACCTCCTCTCCGCGGGAGGCGCGGGCTGCGTAGCCGGCTTTGGGCGCCCGGAAGGCGAGTGTGCTGTAACCCCAGTAGTTGTGGAGCAGCTCGCCTGTCTCCGCATTCGTCCGCGTGTTCTCATGCTCGTCGAACTCGAAGATGGGCATGAGTTCCACGCAGTTGACTCCGAGCGATTGGAGGTAGGGGATTTTCTCCCGCAGGCCGTCGAATGTTCCCGGGTGGGCGACGCCGGAGGACGCGTGGCGCGTGAAGCCGCGGACGTGCATTTCGTAGATGACGAGGTCTTGGACAGCGAGGTCGAGCGGACGGTCATGCTCCCAGTCGTAGTGGTTGCGCGGAATGCGCCCGCGGTGAGGAAAGATGTCGCGCTCGCGGATCGGGGCCCGGAAGCTCTCGCGGCCGCCTACGGCTTGGGCGTAGGGATCAAGGAGGATATGGCGGGAGTCGAAGCGCAGTCCGGCACTCGGCTTGAACGGCCCGTCCATGCGGTAGCCGTATTCGATACCGTGTGCGTCGAGGTCGAAGACCATCATGGCAAAGACATCACCCATGCGAAACTCGGGCGGGAAGGGGATCTCGGCGAAGGGCCGCAGGGCGCCCTTCTCGAAAAGAACGAGCGTGCAGTCGGTCGCGTGGGACGAGAAGACCGAGAAGTTGACCCCGCCGGGGACCAGACTGGCGCCGAAGGGCAGGGGATGGCCGTAGCGCAGACGAAAGACGCCGTGGTGGTGCGTCGGGTGGTGTTTGCTGGAAGCCTCCGCCATGGGCTCGGATGTTCGTTGTCAGTCGCGGCAAAATCAACCTCCGCTTGGGGCTCCCCACTTGGTGATTGACGCGCCCGCGGGTCGCGGAGCAAACAACAAGGGTGAAGATCCACCTCAATCGCGCCGGCCAGTCGCTGGGCCAGTTCAATCCTGATGAAGTCCGCTCGGGCTACGAGAGCGGCAAGTTCACCGCCACGGACCTCGCTTGGTGCGAGGGCATGCCCGTGTGGAAACCACTGGGAGAGGTGATCAATGAGTTGGCCCCGGCAGCGGCTTCTGCCACCGAGGCGCCGGCGGTCGTGTCGCCCTCCGCCGCCGGACCCGCGTGGGAAAACCGGGCCGAGCTGGGATTTTTCGCCGCCCTCGTCGAAACCATCCGCGCGGTCCTCCTCGAGCCGACCAAGACCTTTGCCGGCATGCGCCAGACGGGCGGACTGGGCGGGCCCTTGTTCTTTTTTGTCCTCACCGGCACCGTTGGCGGGCTGGCGGGAATTGTTTATCAGACCATGCTGACCGCCGCTCAAGGAAGTGCGGCCACGGAGGGAAATCCGCTAGGGGGCATGATGACTTCTACGTTCGCCATCGGCGCGACGATCATGCTCCTGCCGATTTTCCTCGCCGCTGCGGCTTTCGTTTCTAGCGGGCTTATCCATCTGGCGCTGATGCTTGTCGGGGGCGCACGACGTCCTTTTGAGACCACCTTTCGGGTTGCCTGCTATGCCGGCGGTGCTACGGCCGTGGTCCAGTTGCTGCCGGTGTGCGGAGCGCTCGTGGCCTCCATCTGGAATTTCGTTCTCCTGATCTTCGGACTGGCCGAAGCTCACGGCATCAGCAAAGGGCGGGCCGCGGTGGCCGTTTTGCTCCCCTCCGTGGTCTGCTGCCTCATCATTCTCGCCATCGCCGCGGTGGCCGCGGCATCACTTGGCGGTGCCGCTGCCTTGCTCGAGCAGGCCGGCAAATAGCCGCTGCCCCCATGTCCGTTCCGCCGCCGCTCCCGTGGGCCGTCCGCGTGCAGGCGGAGAAATTGATTCTGCTTTGCTCCGCGGCGGGGGCTTTGCTCGCCGTTGGCTTGTTGCTTGCCTCGCTGCACGGGTCCTTCGGTTGGGGCTGCGCATGGAAAACCTGCACCGGCTGGCCCTGCGTCGGGTGTGGCGGGACGCGCACCATGGCCCTGATGGCCGGGGGTGAATGGCTGGCTGCCTTCCGCTTGAACCCGGGGGTCGCTGCCACCGCCCTTCTGCTCATGGTGACCAATCTTTATGCCGCGGTAGTCCTGATCGGACGACTTCCACCCTGGCGTCCTGCCTGGATGGCAAGGGTCCGCTGGCGCTGGGTCGTCGCGGCCTTGGTCCTCGGGAACTGGATCTATCTCCTCGCTGCGGGCGCGGCCTAATCGCAGAGCCTGACGGGCGGAAGTATCTGGTCGGGCGCGGCGGCGCAAACGCTGATGTCCGTGCGTCCGGCCAGCGTCTGACGGACCGTGTTGACCGCCAACTCGGGACTGTTGCAGTCGCGACTCAGGTGGCCGAGGACGATGTGACGGAGGGAGTCGGTCATGACTCCGAGCGCCAGTTCTCCCGCGGCGCGGTTCGAGAGGTGGCCGTGCGACGAGAGGATGCGCTGCTTGACCGCAAACGGCCGCTTGCTGTCGGCCTGCAGCATCTGCTCGTCGTGGTTGGCCTCGATAAACAGACAATTCACGCCTTTCGCGTGATGGATCACCGAGTGATTGGCGTGGCCCAGATCGGTCAGAACAGCAACCGAAGTCTGCTCGCAGCGGATGGTGAAGCCGACCGGATCTGCCGCATCGTGGGGCACGGAGAAGGCCGTGACCGACATGGCCCCGAGATCGAAAGTGCTGCCCGTGGAAAAGACATGCCAGGCAGCCGTCCGATTGCGCGCCTCCTGCTCCCAGAGGTCCTCCATGGTCAAGCGTGTGGCGTAGACGGGACAACGAAGCGAGCGCAGCAACACCGGAAGGCCGCGGGCGTGGTCGCCGTGTTCGTGGGTCAGCAATACGGCGTCGATTTGCTCCGGCGCGATCCCCGCGCCGGCCAGCCGGGCCAGCGTGGTGCGGGCGCTCAGCCCCGCATCGAGGAGCAGGGTCGTGCCATTGGCGCGGAGAACCGCTGAATTCCCGCTGCTGCCGCTCCCGAGGACAATGAGTTCCACGGGGAGGAGACTACCTGCGGCGGACCCGCGCGGCAAACTCGGCCTTGGCCGCGGAGGCTTCCGCTGGTTTAGTGGCGGGGCGTGCAAGAATACCACCGCCTGATCAGACTCGTGCTCGACGAGGGAAAGCCCCGGGAGGACCGGACGGGTACCGGAACGCTGGGCGTTTTCGGGGCGCAGGCCCGGTTCGATTTGCGCGACAGCTTCCCACTCGTGACGACCAAGAAGGTCCACCTCCGGTCGATCATCCACGAGTTGCTCTGGTTCCTGCGCGGGCAAACCAACACGGCTTACCTCCGGCAGAACGGCGTCACCATCTGGGATGAGTGGGCGGATCAACGGGGCGATCTCGGCCGTATCTACGGCGCGCAATGGCGGACTTGGCGCGGGGCGGACGGGCGCGAGGTCGATCAGATTGACTCCGCGGTGAGGTTGATCCGGGAGTCGCCCGAGAGCCGCCGGATCATCGTTTCGGCCTGGAATCCGGCCGAACTCGGAGCGATGGCCCTCCCGCCCTGCCATGTGCTTTTCCAATTTTACGTCCAAGACGGCGAGTTGAGCTGCCAACTCTATCAGCGCAGCGCCGACCTCTTTCTCGGCGTGCCCTTCAACATCGCGTCCTACGCCCTTTTGACCCTCATGGTCGCGCAGGTCTGCGGTCTGCGTCCGGGCGAATTCATCCACACCTTCGGCGACCTCCATCTTTACCGTAACCATCTCGACCAGGCGGGCACCCAGTTGGCCCGCGAGCCGCGGCCCCTGCCGCGGATGGCGTTGAATCCCGGGCGGCGTGAGCTGTTGGAGTTTGCTTACGAGGACTTCACCCTCGAAGGCTATGACCCGCATCCGGCGATCAAAGCCCCGGTCGCCGTATGATTGCCGTCGCAGCCATGGCCGCCAACCGGGTGATCGGGGCGGAGGGAAAAATCCCATGGCACTTGCCGGAGGACCTGCGCTGGTTCAAGGAATTGACCATGGGTGGGACTTTGCTCATGGGGCGCGTGACCTACGAATCAATCGGTCGTCCGTTGCCGGGAAGGGAAACCATCGTGATGAGCCGCCGCGGTGCCCCGGGGCTGGAGGGCGTTCAGGTCATTCGCGACCTCAGCGGACTGCAAGCCGCGAGGGTGCAGGGCGAGGTTTACGTGGTCGGGGGGGCGGACATTTACCGCGTGGCGTTGCCCTATTGCCGGGACCTTTATTTGACCGAGTTGCAGCGTGACGTGGAAGGCGACCGGCAGTTTCCCGTCTGCGACGATCTGTTTCGCTTCTCGGCTGTCCTGCACGAGGGAGCCGGATGGCGCATCGTGCACTACCTCAATGACGAGCCGCGTGAATTGCCACGGACGCGCCTGGAAGCCCCGCCTTGAGGCGGCTCAGGGATCGCCTTCGGTGCGGTATGAGTCCTTATACCAAAGCACGCCGTGGCGGCGGACGTTGAACAGGATGGCCCGGAGGTCGGTGGACGTTTGTTTGTCGTTGAGCAGCGTGGGCAGGAGGCCCGGGCCGGTGCGGATCGAAGCCATGACCTTGCGGGCATCGGTGGCCGCTGCTTGCAGATCTTTCGTGGCCTCGCCGACGCCGGCCAGGCCCTCGCTGCCCTTCTTGAGGTTCGCGATGGTGGTGCGCAAGTCCTCGAGGGATGCCTGACTCAAGGCGGTTTGGTCGAGCCGGGCGAGCGTGGTGTTGATCGTGGTGATGGCCTTGCGGATATCGGCGAGCATTTCGCTGCTCTCCCGCGTGAGGTCCTCGATGCCGGTCTCGCGCTGACCCCGGACGATGGCGCCCGGTTCCAGGCGCTTGGAGAGATCGGTTTCCGGATCGACCAGAACATCGACGAAGCGGTTCCCCAGCAGGCCCGAACTGCCGATGATGAAGCGCGAGCCCACCGGCAGGGTCACGTCTTCGCGGATCTTCATTTCCACGGCCACGCCTTGCATGTCGGGGAGCACGCGCGGGGCCTTGTCCACGTAGCCGATGCGGGCGCCGCCGAGCAGCACGTCGGACCCGCCGAGCAGGCCGCTGGCGTTGGGAAAGTCCGCTTGGAGGTCATAGAACTCCTCCAAACCCTGACCGAGCTTGCCGAAATAGACCACGGTGGCGGCAATAACGGCGAGTCCGAGGAGGACAAAAATGCCGACTTTCATTTCCAGACGGGGATCGCGGTTATACATGGTTCAAGGCGGTTCGTGGGAGCGGCCTTCCACGAAATCACGGATGACCGGATCCGTCGAGGCTCGCAGTTCGTCGCAGGTGCCGTAAAAGTAGCACCGTCCCTCGTGCAGGAAAGCCACATGATCGGCAATGGTGAAGGTGCTCTTCATGTCATGGGTGACCACGACGGAGGTGACGTGCAGTTTGCGCTGCAAACGGCGGATGAGCAGATCGATGCTGTCGGCCACGATGGGGTCCAGTCCGGCCGTCGGCTCGTCATAGAGCATGCAACTCGGCTGGCTGATCATCGCACGGGCCAAGGCCACGCGTTTGCGCATGCCGCCGCTGAGGTTGACCGGCATTTTGTCCTGCTGGCCGTGCAGGTCGACCATGGCCAAGGCGTCCGTCACCTTGCTCTGGATGAGGGCCTGATCCCGCTCGCCGCGCTCGCGCAAGGGGAAGGCGACGTTGTCGCCGACGGTCATCGAGTCGAAGAGGGCGCCGTTCTGGAAAAGGATGCCCATGCTGCGCCGGACCGGGGCGAGCTCACGCTCGGTCAGACGGGAGATGTCGCGTCCGTCGACGATGATGCGTCCCGCGAGCGGCGGCAGCAGGCCGATGAGGTGGCGCAGGAAGACGCTTTTCCCTCCGCCGCTCCGTCCGAGCAGAACGAGGGTTTCTCCCTGCAGGACCTTCAGACTGAACCCGCGCAGGATCTCCTGCCCGCCCAGGGTTTGGACGAGTTGGTCGACCGAGATGGCCTCGGGACGCTGGGGTTCGCCGGTCATTTGCCGGCGGGGAAAAAGATGTTCAGCCCCATGGTCAGGAAAAAGTTGATGATGAGGATGAAGAGCGAGCCGATGACCACGGCTTCCGTTGTGGCTCGCCCGACGCCGACCGCCCCTTCGCGGGCGTTGAGGCCCTGATGGCAGCTGATGAAGACGATGAGAATGCCGAAGACCATGCCCTTGATCAGCCCCATGGCCACGTCGCGGCTGCCGGTGAATTGCAGCATGTTCTGGAGATAATAAACCTCTGAAACCCCGAGAATCTTGGTCGTGACGAGGTAGGCGGCGAAGATGCCGATGGCGATGCACTCGGCCACGAGGAGCGGCATGGAAACCAGCATGGCGAGGAACCGAGGGATGACGAGGTAGTCGACCGGATGGACCGCGAGTGCCCGGAGGGCATCGATTTGCTCGGTCACCTTCATCGTGCCTAGTTCAGCCGACATGGCGGCCCCGACCCGCCCGGCGACCATCAAGCCGCAGAGCACGGGGCCCAGCTCGCGGAACATGGACACGCTGACCACGGGTCCGACGGCGGTGTCCATCTGCAAACGGTGGAACTGGAAATAGGTCTGCGTGGCGAAGACGGCCCCGGTGAAGGCGCCGGTGATGAGGACGACCAATTGCGAGCGGAAGCCCACCTCATAAATCTGCTGCAGCACAAGGCGAAACCGGACGTGCCCGAGGAAGATGCCGCGAAGGGTTTCCGCAGCGAGAATGGAGAGATCCCCGAGGTAGCGGGTGAAGGAAATCAGCAGATGTCCGGCGTGACGGGCGACAGCCATGGCGGCTCCGGAAGTCAGGGGCGGATCAACTGCGTGGCGGATTGCGACCGGGCCACCGTGTGGGTCTGGCCGACGAACCGCGCGTGCAGGTCGAGTTTGTTGAAGATGCTCCGGATCTCCTCGAGGGACAAATGCTGGTCGTCGGATTCGAGGAAAATCACATCGTGGAGCGTATCCACCTTGTAGCGCAGGCCGGGGATGGCCCCCAACTCCAAGTCCAGCCCCATGAGCTTGTCCGGGGCGCGGAGGCCGGTCGCATAGACTTCAAACTCAACCATGAGGCCATCTTCGATGTCTCGCCCCCGACGGGCAAGACCCAAGTGGGGGCCAAGCGTTGGATTGCACCGGGCAGGTCCTCCCGCTAAACAAGCAGCCTGCCCGAAAGCCATGCCCAAAGATACCTCCCTGCGTAAGATTCTCATCATCGGCTCGGGCCCCATTGTCATCGGTCAGGGATGCGAGTTCGACTACTCCGGTGTCCAGGCGTGCAAAGCCCTGCGGGAGGAGGGGTATGAGGTCATCCTCGTCAACTCGAACCCTGCGACCATCATGACGGACCCGGAGTTTGCCGACCGAACCTACATCGAGCCGATCACCCCGGAGGTCATTGCCAAGATCATCGAGCGGGAAAAGCCGGATGCCGTTCTTCCGACGCTGGGCGGACAGACGGCGCTCAACGCCGCGATGGATTTACACCGCAGCGGCGAATTGGAGCGGCTCGGCACGCGCCTGATTGGGGCCAAGGCCGACGCAATCGAACGCGGGGAAGACCGCCTGATTTTCAAGCAGATCATGATTGAGATCGGCCTGGATGTGGCCCACTCCGGGGTCGCGCACAACCTTGCCGAGGCCAATGCGGTCGCGGCCGAGATCGGACGCTATCCGCTCATCATCCGTCCGGCCTACACCCTGGGCGGGAGCGGTGGTGGCATCGCCTACAACCGCGAGGAGTTCGAGACGATCCTGGCCCGCGGGCTCGACCTTTCTCCGGTCAGCGAGGTTCTCATCGAGGAGTCGCTCCTCGGCTGGAAGGAATTCGAGATCGAGGTCATGCGGGACCGGGCGGACAACTGCGTGGTGGTCTGCTCGATCGAGAACTTCGACCCGATGGGAGTGCACACCGGGGATTCGATCACGGTGGCGCCGATCCAGACCCTGACCGACCGCGAATACCAGGCCATGCGCGATGCGTCCTTTGCAGTCATTCGGGCCATCGGGGTCGAAACCGGCGGGTCCAACATCCAGTTTGCGGTCTGCCCCAAGACCGGCCGCATGGTCGTGATCGAAATGAATCCGCGGGTCTCGCGCTCGTCGGCCCTCGCGTCCAAGGCGACCGGATTTCCCATCGCCAAGATCGCCGCCAAACTGGCCGTGGGCTACACTCTCGACGAATTGCGCAACGACATCACGCGGGAGACCCCCGCGAGTTTCGAGCCGACGATCGACTATTGCGTGGTCAAAATTCCCCGCTTCACCTTCGAGAAATTCCCCCAGGCCGATCCGGTGCTGACCACGCAGATGAAAAGCGTGGGGGAGGCCATGGCCATCGGGCGCACTTTCAAGGAAGCAATGCAGAAGGCCCTGCGCTCTTTGGAGATCGGGCGGGCCGGCTTCGGGGCTGACGGGAAGGACGCCCCGCCGTTGCTGGCGGACGGCACGCTTGATGCCGAGAAGTTGGAGCAATTGCTGCGCGTGCCCTGGGCCGAGCGGATTTTCAGCCTCCGCCACGCCCTGCTCGCCGGATGGGGAGTGGAGAGGATCCACGAACTGACCGGCATCGACCCTTGGTTCCTCCACGGCCTGGCCAAAATCGTGGCGGTCGAGCAGGAATGCCCGCGCGATCTTGCGGCGGTCCCGTGGCGCCGGATGAAGCGGCATGGATTTTCCGACCGGCAGATTGCGTTCCTCACCGGATCCGATGAAAACGCCGTGCGGTCGGCCCGCAAGGCTGCGGGAGTCGTGCCGACCTACCGTCTGGTCGATACCTGCGCGGCCGAATTTGAAGCCTACACGCCGTATTTTTACTCGACCTACGGGGACGAGGACGAAACCCGCGCGACGAGGAAGAAGCGCGTGATGATCCTGGGCGGCGGCCCGAACCGGATCGGGCAGGGGATCGAGTTCGATTACTGCTGCGTCCACGCGGCCTTTGCCTTCAAGGAACTCGGGTGGGAAACGATCATGGTCAACTCGAACCCGGAAACGGTTTCCACCGACTACGACACGAGCGACAAACTCTATTTCGAGCCACTGACCCTCGAGGACGTGCTCAACATCTACGAGCGCGAGGAGTGCGACGCGGTTATCGTGCAGTTCGGCGGGCAGACCCCCTTGAACCTCGCGGCCGCGCTGGAGGCCAACGGCGTCAAGATCATCGGGACCTCGCCGACGAGCATCGAGATGGCGGAGGATCGGAAGTTTTTTGCCGCCATGCTGGACCGCCTCGGCCTGCGGGCCACGCAGGGAGGCACGGCGACCAACGAGGACGAGGCCCTCGCGGTGGCGGAGTCGGTCGGTTATCCCGTGCTCGTCCGTCCTTCGTTCGTCCTCGGTGGTCGCGCCATGGAGATTGTTTACACGCCGGACGATCTGCGCCGTTACATGCGCAATGCGGTCAAAGCCAGCCCCGACCGACCGGTGCTGGTCGATCGCTTCCTCGAGGATGCGACGGAGGTCGATGTCGATTGTTTGAGTGACGGGACCGACACGGTCATCGGCGGAGTGATGGAGCACATCGAAGAGGCCGGAGTGCACAGTGGAGACAGCGCCTGTGTCATTCCGAGTTTTTCTCTCTCTCCCGCCGTGCTGGCCCAGTTGCGCTCCGCCGCCCGGGCCATGGCCAAGGAACTCAAGGTCTGCGGATTGATGAATGTGCAGTTCGCGGTCAAGGACGAGGTGGTCTATGTGCTCGAGGTCAACCCGCGCGCTTCCCGAACCGTTCCCTATGTGAGCAAGGCCATCGGGCTTCCCTTGGCCAAAATGGCGGCCAAGCTCATGGCCGGGCACAGCCTGGCGGAGGTCGGGCTGACGGAAGAAATTGTTCCGTCCCACTATGCGGTGAAAGAAGCGGTCTTCCCCTTCATCAAGTTCCCCGGGGTGGATATCACCCTCGGGCCGGAGATGCGCTCGACCGGCGAGGTCATGGGCCTGGATCAGGATCTTGGGATCGCCTACGCCAAGTCACAAATGTCAGCCCAGCCGCCGCTGCCTTCGGCGGGGAATGTCTTCATCAGCGTCAAGGACACGGACAAGGAGCAGGTGGTTCCGATCGCCCGGGAATTCGCGGACGAGGGATTCCTTATCCACGCGACCAAGGGAACGAGAGAAATTCTGCAGCAGGCCGCCGTGCCGGCTGCGCTCGTCTACAAGCTGGCCGACGGCCGACCGCATCTGCTCGACCTGATCAAGAACGGCGACATGCAGTTCATCATCAACACGCCGCACGGGAAAAATCCGCGCCGTGACGAGGTCGCCATCCGCAGTGCGGCAGTGGCCCACCGCATTCCCATCATGACCACCCTGCGTGGGGCGAGAATGAGCATCCGCGCGATCAAGTCGCTCAAGAAGGCGGGTTATTCCGTCCGTTGCCTGCAGGAATACCACCAGGTTGGGTAGCCCTTTGCTGGGCCATCGACCAAGCGCGCAATTCGAGAGCGCGTGCGGCAGCGTTGATTTCCGCCTGTTTCTTGCTCTGCCCGCTGCCACGTCCGAGTTCGCGTCCTTCCCACAGCACGCGACAGACGAATTCCTTGAGATGGTCGGGGCCGTTTTCCGCGACAACCTCGTAGCCTGGACTTTGTGGAGAAAGCGCTTGGAGAATTTCCTGCAACTCGCCCTTCGGGTTGTGTTCCCCCGGCTCGCGGGCCAGCTCGCTCAGGTCATCCGCGGCCACGCGGAGAACAAAGCGCCGCACGGTTTCAAGGTCGCTGTCGAGGTAGAGGGCGCCTATCAGGGCCTCGAAGGCGTCCGCGAGGTTGGAGGCGCGGTCGCGTCCGCGGCTGGCCTCCTCACCCCTTCCCAGCATGATGTAGCGGCCGAGGTCCAGGGTGAGGGCGTGCTTCTTCAGGCCTTCACGGGAAACGATGCGGGAGCGAAGCTTGGTCAACTGGCCTTCGCTGAAGGTGGGAAAGAGGCGGTAAAGGTGATGGGTCACGACCAACTGGAGGACGGCATCGCCCAAGAATTCCAGGCGTTGGTTGTCGAAATGGAAGGTTTTGCGCTCGAAGGACAGGCTCGGGTGGGTCAGCGCTTCGGCCAGCAGGAGCGAGTTGCGGAATTTGTAACCGATGCGCTGCTCGAGGGGGTTGTTGGGCGATCCCGGTTCTGGGGAGGGAGTGTTCATGCTCAGCGCAGGCCACGCAGGAGAAGTTCTGCATTGCTCTGGGTGCGATTCAGGTTGGCCACGAGGGTTTCCATCGCCTCGACCGCCGGGAGTTCGTTCAGTTGTTTCCGCAGCACGATGATGCGGGCCAGTTCGTCCGGATGATAAAGATTCTCCTCCCGGCGCGTGGCCGACTTGGTCACGTGGATCGCCGGGAAGACGCGTTGGTCGGCGATGGTCCGGTCGAGATGGACCTCCATGTTTCCCGTGCCCTTGAACTCCTCGAAGATCAGGTCGTCCATCCGGCTCTGTGTTTCGACCAAGGCGGTGGCCACAATGGTCAGGCTGCCTCCTTCCTCGGTGTTGCGCGCGGCACCGAAGAAGCGTTTCGGTTTCAACAGCGCCTGCGCATCCACGCCGCCGGACATGATACGCCCCTTGCCGGGCTGGAGATTGTTGTAGCCGCGGGCCAAGCGGGTGATGCTGTCGAGCAGAATGACGACATCGTGCCCCAGTTCGACCAGTCGTTTGGCCCTTTCGCTGACCAACTCGGCCAGTTCCGTGTGGCGCTGGGGGGATTCGTCGAAGGTCGAGCTGTAAATGTCGGCGTCGATGTCCCTGCGCAAATCCGTGACTTCCTCGGGGCGCTCGTCCACGAGCAGCAGAATCAAGCGGACCTGCGGGGCGGTCGAGCGGATGGCCTGCGCGAGGTGTTTCATCAGGATGGTTTTCCCGGTGCGCGGAGGGGCGACAATGAGGGCGCGCTGGCCTTTGCCGAGCGGCGCGATGAGGTCAACCGCCCGCGCGCTCAGCGTTGGTGCAGTCACACTTTCCAGCAGGATCCGTTCTTGGGGAAAGAGCGGGGTCAGCTTGTCGAAAGGCGTCGGGCTTTTCCAATCCGCGGCGGGAATATCCTCGATCGTGGACACCTCGGCCAACGCACAATAGCGCTCGCGATCAGTTGGAACACGCAGGCTGCCGCGGACACGCAGCCCGGTCTGCAGGGCCAAGTCACGCACGAGTCCGATCGAGACGAAGAGGTCGTCGGGTCCGGCCGCGAAGTTGTAGCGGGCCCAACGCAGCATGGCGTGGTCCGTGAGGTTCTCGATGACTCCATCGACCGAAAGACTGCCGCCCGCAGCGACAAGGAAGCGGCACAGATCGAAAACCAGATGACGCTTGGTCGCCTCAGGCCGAAGGCGTAGTTGGTAGCGTTCGAGAAGCGAGACCAACTCGGCATGACTCAGCCGCTGGAGGTCGTCGACGGCACCGGCGAAACCGGGCACGGAGGCAGCGTCAGGAGGGAAAGTCGCGCAGCTTGGCGCCTCAAGCCGGGGTTCCAATGCGGGGCTGGTCTTCATGGGAAGAGGCGCGCCAACGTTGCCCGGGCCTGACGGTCCAAAGCCTCCCTCGTTCCGTCGTTCCAGACGACCAGCGAGGCGTGCAGAACTTTTTCCTCCATGGGCCACTGGCTGGCCAGCACCGCCTCGATCATGGCTTCATCCAAGCCCCGCGAGGCCATGCGGGCCCGCTGACGATCAGCACTGGCGGCAACCACGACGGTCAAATCGAAAAAGTCCTCGGCCGAGGTTTCGAAGAGGAGAGGAATGTTGCACAGGAGATCCTTGTCTGTTTCGAGACAGGTGCGGCGGAGAGACTGCCAGCGCTCACGCACCGCGGGATGGAGAATCTTTTCCAGCCGGGCGCGGGCCTGAGAGTCCGGGAAGACGATCGCCCGTAACTTTCCCCGATCGATGCCACCGGCGGGGTGCCTGACACCCGAACCGAATTGACGGGTGATTTCGGCGACAATCCCCGCATCCCCGGCCAGCAACTCATGCACGCACGCGTCGGCATCGAAATGGACAAAGGAGTGGCGGGCGCGCAGAAGTCCGTCGAAGGTGGACTTTCCGGTGGCGACGCCGCCTGTGAGGCCGAGCAGCATGGGATGGATGTGGGTGATTCGGTGGACGGGGAGGGGCATGGAGCCCATTCCCACGGAGCCGGCGGAAGGATCCGCTATTTCTGCCGGAAGCCCTTGGCCGAGACGCTGGGCTTACGTAGATCCTGCGGCAGCCCCAGAGGCTCAACGATTTCTTCCTGATCGGTATCCGTTTCGGGACGCAACGGCTGGCCCGCCGCATCCATCAGGCGCGCGGTGACAAACACGATCAGGTTGGTCTTGATCTTTTGGTCGACCGAGGAACGGAAGAGCACACCGGCATAAGGAATGTCCCCCAGGACCGGAACCTTGTCGTTGACCTGCTGGACATTCTCGCTGATCAATCCGCCCAGAGCCACAGTCTGGCCGTCCCAGATGCTCACATTGGTAGTGATTTTGCGCACACTGAAGACCGGCTGGTTGATGATATTGGTCGTCAAAAGCTGCGGCTCGAACCTCGCTGATGGGTTCAACAGGCTCGCCGGGTCCAAAACGGCCTGCACAGCGTCCTGAGCGGCGGTCAAGTTGGCGGCGGAGTAAATCGGGCTGCCGTAGTTGATGAAGCCATCAAAGTCCACCACCTCAGGCGACAGGTTGAGGTCGATCGTGTAGCCATCAGGACCGATCTGGGGCTCGACCTCAAGGGTTACACCGAGGTTTCTTGTGGTGAAATCTTGGGGAAAGGCAGGCGTAACGACCGGATCGGCCTGCTGTGCCTGGCCGACCACCGTGATACTTTGGTTTCCGGATCCTGTGTTTTGCGGAACCTGTGGCGGAGCATAGGTTTCAGGGTAGGGGAATTCCCGACTGATGGTAATGGTGGCTTTCTGTCCGCTCTTCGTGGTCACTTTGGGCGCCGCCATCAAGTCCACACCCTTCTTCTGGTTGAGGGCCCGCAGGACAACTTGGAACTGGGGATTGGTGAAAACCCCGGAGATGGAGAAGATGCCGGCCGCCGGAGAGGTGGCTGCACCCGCAGCCCCGGCGATGACTGCATCAATGCTATTGGCAGAGATCGCTTGGCTGCCCGTGCGAAGACCACTGGTGACAGAATCGGTTCCCACCACGGTTCCGGTCGTAGGATCGATGAACGGGTAGGCGGAACTGCCCGTCCCAATGGGCGTGCCACCGCTGCCGAAGACCGCGTCGGAGCCAGGAATCGAGAACGGACCGAGGGCCCAGTCGAAGCCAAGTTCCTTCAGGTTGTCCTGCGAGACCTCCACGAATTTTGCCTCGATTTCGACCTGGGTCGGCTGCTCGCCCATGGCGGCATCGACGAGCGATTCGATCAGGTCGAGATTGGACGCCGTGTTGCGCACGACAAGCCGGCTGCTTCCGGCAATGAAGTTGGCACTGGCCCCCGGAGGAAACTCGACGCCTTGGGATTCCAGAAAATCGCGGGCATTGGCCTTGGCCGACAGCGTTCCACCGGTGCCACCAGCGCTGATGCTTCGCCCGGCCACCGCAGCGGGTTCTCCGGAATCCGCGCCCGCGGTGATGAAGCCCGGGGGCACCTTGAACTCACGTTGCTCCAGGGTGTCCGTCGGCTCCGAGAGAGGAACAACTGAAACGGCGAAGGGCTCCACTTTGACCTTGAGGCCAGCCAGCGTGGCGACATAGCGGAGGGCCTCGTAGAGGGGAACGTCCGTCAGATTCAGCGTGATCCGGCTCTCCGGCGTAGGTGCGGCGGGCGCGGCGGCACTGTCCAGCAGGTCTCCAGCTGCGGGGGCGGTGGGGGCTGGCGTCGAGGGCAACTTGAGCACGATGTTGACCCCTCGCTGATCGGCATCGACCTCGGTGGTATCGAGATCGCGACTGCGCTGGGCGAGGAACGTGATGGCTTGGCGCACGGTGGCATCACGGAAATCAACTTTCGGGATGATGATGCGGTTGAGCCGGGCAATCATCAACTCTGTGCCACGACGTTCTTGTTGGAGCGCGGCGGAATCGGTCGAGCGGGCCTCGACGAAGCGGCGCTTCGGCCGCTCCCAAGCCTTGTCCACCTGCCAGAGCATGCGGGAGCGGGTCTCGTTGTAGGCGCTGTCGTAGTAGCGCTGCTTGCCCAACTCGACTTGCTCCATGCCACGGAAGGCCGCCGAATTGTATTTGTCCACCGTCAGCACCTGCTGGTAGCGCTTCTCGGCCATGTCATAACGGCCCGAATCGGCGAATCCGGTGGCCTGAAGGAGAAGCTCGTTGACCTTGTTGCGATCCTCGGCGAATTGCGGCGTGATTGTTTTGTTGAAGTAGTCGGGCTCCTCAAGGTGGGAGAGGAAAAGCGCAGCTGGCTGGTAGCTGGGATTGTAGCGCGGCTGGAGGACCTCGCGGGCCGTGGCTTCGGCCTTGGCGTATTCACCTTCGCTGACCAGATATTCGGCGTAGCGAACGGCTGTCGAGGAGTAGCGGGAGAGGGCGCGGGCGCGCAGGCTCTGCGTGGCCGTGCCGTCCGGGACAAGGTCCAAGGCTTCCTTGTAGGCCAGGTAAGCGGCCTCAATATCACCGCGGGCCAAGGCCGCATCGCCGCGGCGGAGGGCCTCTTCGGCCAGACCGGTGTTCTGCTGGCGACGGATCTCCTCTCGATCAGCTTTCGACTCGATCCCTCCGACGACAACCTCACCGCCCGAGCCGGCGCGGGCGGCAGGCGTGAGGCAAGTGAAAAGCAAAGCGATGGCAATGAGTCGGAGCATGGCAGGATTATTTGGGCAGCGGCGGCTCATAAGCGGAGAGAACGTCAGGAGGAAGCTCAAGCGAGGTGTCAGCCGGCATCAACTCTTCCGTCTCCAATGGCGCCTGCGCCGCGGCCAGAGCCTGCCCGGCCGGATCCATGAGGGTGGCGGTGACGAAGATGATCAGGTTGCGCTTGATGTGCTGGTCGGATTGCGACCGGAACAACACGCCGGCGTAAGGGATGTCACCAAGAATCGGTGTTTTGTCGCTGACCTTCTGCACGTCCTCGCGGATGAGTCCGCCCAAAGCCACGGTCTGTCCGTCATAAATGCTGACGGAAGTTTCGACCTTGCGCTGGTTGAACACCGGATACTCGATCTTGTTTTCGGTCACCACGACGCCGCGGTTGAGAATGGGGGAGCCGTAGTTGATGAAGCCCTCGAACTCGGTCACCTCGGGGAGGAGGCGAAGGTCGATCGTGTAGTTGTCCGCGCCGACGGTCGGTTCAACGACCAGGCGCACTCCCGTGGGAGTCATCTTGAAACTCTCCGGCGTGGCCGGGGTGATGGGCTGGGTTCCGCTCCCCGTGCTTTGGGGAATTTGCGGCGGGCTGTAGACCTCCGGATAGCGAAACTCGCGAGTGATTTCGATGGTCGCCTGAGTGCCGCTCTTGGTCGTCACCTTGGGGGCGGAGAGCACGTCGATGCCCTTCTTTTGATTGACGGCCCGAAGGACCACTTGAAATTGGGGATTAGTGAACACTCCGGCCAAGGCGAGCACGCCAGAGGCTGGTCCAACGGGCGTTCCAAAAAGCAGAGCATCCAGAGCGTTGCCCGTGATGGCGGCTTCGCCGGTGCGGTTGCCTGAGGTGAGGGTGTTGGCGCCGACGGCTGTCTCCGAGCCGGGCAGGATGAACGGGTAGGCCGAGGTCGCGGCTGTTCCCGAAGCGTTGGGCGTGCCCCCGCCGGCGTAAACTCCGGAGCCGCCCGGAAGCGCGAATTGGCCGAGGAGCCAGTCGACTCCGAGTTCCTTGAGGTTCTGTTGCGAAATTTCGATGAATTTGGATTCAATCTCGACCTGGGACGGAACCGTGCCGGTGGAGTTCTCGACCAGAGCGTCAACCAGGTCGAGATTCTCCTGGGTGTTGCGCACGATCAGGCGGCTGCTGCTGGAGAGAAAATTCGCGCTGGCTCCCGGGGGGAATTGCACTCCCTGGGATTCAAGGAAGTCCTTGGCCGTGCTGCGGGCCGCGGTTCCACCTCCAGCCCCGGTGTCAGCCGCGGCCGCACCGGAGGGAAGACTGGTGATGAAGCCGGGCGGCACGCGGTATTCTTTGGTTACCAACGTGTCAGTGGCCTCGGAGAGAGGCACGATGAGAACAGCATAGGGCTCGATCTTGGTCTTCAGGTTGGCCAGACGGGTGATGTAATCGAGAGCTTCGCGGAGGGGAATGTTCGAGAGGTCGATCGTGATGGTCTGCGAGGCGGCGGCGGCGTCGAGCTTCAGCACGATATTGACCCCGCGGCTCCCGGCATCGGCTTGGTCCAGATCGAGCTCGGCGGAGCGCTGGCGCAGGTATTCAACCGCTTCGCGCACGGTAGCGTCGGTGAAGTTGATGCGGGGGATGATGATTTCGTCGAGCTTGCGGTTGACCGACTGCGTGCCGCGGGTGGTCAGGACCGGTTGTTCGATGACCGCTGCAGGCCCGAGATCAGCGCGCCGGACGGGGGTCTCCCAGGCCTTGTCCACCTCGGAGATCATGGCGGCGCGGGTGTGATTCTGAGCGGAATCGGCCACACGGGAGCGGGCCACATTGACTTGCTCCATGCCGCGACGGGCGGCGACGTTGTAGCGGTCGAGGCGCAGGACCGCCTCATACTTGGCAAAGGATTCATCATAGCGGCCCGAGGCGTAGAGCCCTTGGGCTTCGACGAGGAGCGACTTCACCTCCTCGACCTTGGAAACGAAGCCGGGGGTGATGGTCTTGTTGAAGTAGTCCGGAGATTCCAAGCGGGCGAGAAGGCGCTGGGCCGGTTTGTAATTCGGGTTGTATTGGGGCTCGAGGATGACCTTGACCGCGGTCTTCGCATCCTCCCAACGGCCCTCGGCGATACGCTGCTCGGCCAAGCCCATGACGGCGTTGGCGAAACCATCCATTGCGGTCGTCCGCAGTTCGCGGACTTGGGGTGCGTCCGGCACGGCATCGACCGCGGTTTTGTATTGGGCGAAGGCGGTTTCGTAGTCGCGTTCCATCAGGGCGATGGAGCCGCGCTGCATGGCCTGGGGGGCGTAGTTCTCAGCCAGCTGCATCCGCTTGGCGATCTCGAACTCGGCTTGGGCCTCAACTCCGGAGGCAGCGACCTGGTCGCCCGAACCGGCGCGGGCGAGGTGGGGGCCGAGGACGGCGAGCCCGAGCAGCGAGGCAAGGGCCAGAACGCGCGGGCACGAGGCGTGCTGGGCGGGGGGCGTTGGGCGGGTGAGTTTCACAGTTTGCTCTGGTGGATGATCTTCTCGGGGGATCAAAGCGGGGGGACGGTCAGGCGTTTTCCCGGAGACACGGTGTCTTCTAATACAGCCCCGGCTTCTGTAGCGTCAATGAGTTTGTAGCTCTTGCCGTCCGAGCCGAGGGGGAAGTTTTTGCCCTTTTCCACGCGGATGTCCGACCCGGAGATCAGATCGGCGAGGATGGCAAACGAGTAGGGTGAGTCGACCTCCTTCTCGGCCACGAGGATGATTTCGTCGCCGGTGCCGGCATCGCGGACCTTGACCTCGGAGACGTCGATCGTCGCCCCAACGGCGTTGGTCGCCGCTTTCGATTCGGCCGAAACAATCTCCAGATTGGTCCCGGCGATTTTGTCCCCGACTTTGAGGAATTGGGTGGGCTTGCCGAAGTCGGCCGTATTGATCGAGAACTGCGTGTCGGGCGAGTAGGCCTGGCCCGGCGAGACACTCGGTGCCCCCATGAACTTGATGCGGAAGGGAATTTTTTCGTAGCTCTTCATCCGCAGCTTGGTCCACACCGGCGGCTTGGAGGCCGCATCTTTCGGGTTGGTTCCGGCCTGGAATTCTTCGAGATTGCTGAAGCCATCGCTGTCGGGGTCACTCGTCGGCAGGGCCGAATCGGTGTAGTCGAGTTTGTGCTCCAAGATCCAAGTGTTGGGGATGCCGGCGTGGAGTTCGGTGTCGCTTTCGAGGATGTCGACCAATTGACCGTCACGGAGAACGTGGACCCGGCTGATGAAAAGGGACGTCTCCGAATCGCTCCACAGGTGCTTGTCTGGACTCTTCAGTTTCTCGCCATCCGCAGCCAAGCGCGCAAGGGAGGCGTCGGTCTCGTAATTCGCGCCGGAGGTCGCCACCTGCACGGGGGCGTGGTCGGCTTTGACGGCGGACCAGCCGAGGACGGCATAAGCGACCGACCCGATCAGCGCAAGCGCCGCGACGATCAGCAACACCCGGTCGTAATTGGCCTTGAGGTAGTCCATGTCAGTTTTTGTCCGGTCCGGAAATGGCAGCCAAGCAGAGAACGACTTGCAGGGTCTCCTGGCCGAACAGCACGGGAATGCCCGACGCCGTTTGCCCCTCGGCGGGCGCCGGGGCGGCGGCCTCGGCTGGAGGGGTCTTGGAAGGCGCGATTGGTTGCGAGTTGGCCACCGAGGCGAGACGAATGAAAATGAGCGGCCGGGCCGTGACGATTCCCGCCATGGCCGCCCGTGTGGAGGCTTGGTCGCCTTCGAAAGCCACGTCAAACGGGGCGAGAGCCAGGTGGACGAGCTTACCCCCGCCACCCTCCGCGGGTTTGTCTTTTTTGTTTTTGGCGGCGTCGCCGGCGGGGGAGTCCTCCACGGCGATCTTGCGGCGGTTGATGTTGCTGATCGCGTTGACGCGGGCCTTGATCAACTGGTTGACGACTTCCTCCACGGCGCGGAGTTGCTGGCCGAGCAGCGGAGCCGCGGCCGCGGCTGGCGGGGCGGTGCGGTAGGTGTCGAAGCCGAGATAAAAATCCTCCGGCAACGCGACTCCGGATTTGGCCGCGGCCTCGACAACAGCGGCGACCTTCTTGCTCAGTTCATCCTGAAACTCCTGCGGATTCATCGGGCAAACCGGGTCGCCTTGGCTCTCCACGTAGGTCGCCAGTTCCTCGAGGGTTTTCTGCGCGGAGTCGAACTCGGCTTGAGCGGCTTGCTTGTTGGCCTCGCTGGGGAAGGGCTTGGCCGATTGGAGGCGATTCAACGTTCCGGTGTGGGTGGTGTAGGCCTCGGCCTGCGCGGCGTAAAAACTGCTGGCCGTGCTGACGAAGTAGCCCCCGGCGAGGGCCAGAACGGCGGTGGCGGCGAGGAGGCCACCGAGCAGAGGATTTTGGCGAAACCAGTCCATTAGAGGGGAATCGGGCGCTTGAGCGGCAGAAGCAGTTTGTATTGGTAGGCCCACGCGTCACCGCTCTGGCTCGTGCGCAGTTGGATGACCGAGTCCTTGTTGCCGTCGTTGACGTCGAAAATGTCGGACTTGGCCAAGGCGTCAACAAATTCGCTGACCACGGCCGGTCCGCCCGGGTTTTCCAAGTAAAGGCCCTCGATCAGGATCCCGGTCACCGCGTTGGCCTTGCCGGCATCGGCGGGCTTGGCGGCTTGGGCGGCGGATCCTTCCGTCGTGGCGAGGCCGAAACCCGGCACATCGGGGGAGGGGGACATTTTGGTCACCCAGATGAACTTGGCCGGCAGCCGGGAGTTGAGGTCCTTGAGCAACTCGACCCAGGCCACCCGCCAGAGCGGCGCAGCAGCTAGGTCGGACGAGTCCTTAAGCAATTGCTCGCGTTGTTTCTGCAGGCCGCTGATCTGGGAATTAAGCTGCTCGAGGGGCGCGATCTGTGCTTGGAGGTCCGTGTTGACCTTTTCCAGATAGGCTCCGGCCTGCTGGTAATAGAGGCCGGCTAGGCCAATGGCGGCCAGCAGCACGGCCGCCGCAGCGAAGAGGAAAGGACGACGGCGCTCATCCGCCCGAGCCGCCTCGAGGGAAGTCGACTTGAGGGTGATCTCCAGCGGACAATCGCCGACGACCGGGCGCAGGGCGAGGCCGACGCATTCGCCAAGGGTGTGCGCCGCTTTGCCCAGTTTCTCGGACGACACGCTGGCCGCGGCGCCGACACGCCGCAGGGGATTGAAAAACTCGATGGGCAGGGAGAGCTTCTCGTTGAAAAACTCCAGCGTGTAGGGCAGGGAAACACCGCCGCCGGCCAGAAAAACCCGCATGGGGGCCGAGCCCTTCTGGCTCGTCCGGTAGAAAGTGACCGAGCGGGTGATTTCGTTGTGGATGCGGGTCATGACCGTCCGGGCGATCTTGCCCATCTCCGCGATCTCCTCGCTCTTGGCTCCGGCGTAATTGCCCGGGGGAGGGATCAAACCCTCGGTGCGCTTGAAATCTTCCACCTCGGAAAACCCGCGGGCCTCGAATTTCTTGTGCAGGGCGGCTGTGATCGAATTGCCGCCGATCGGCAGGGTGCGCATGAACACCTCGTCTCCCTCGATGAACAAGAGGTTGGTCGCCCGCGCCCCCAGATCAATGAGCAGCGAACAGCCCTGCAGGTCCGGGTAATTGTAGCGGAAGGCATTGTAGAGCGCCGAGGGCGAGGTCTCGATCAGGTCGGGCGCGACCTTGGCCTCGCGCATGGCTCCGACCGCAGCTTCGAGTTGCTCGGTCTTGGTTGCGATGATCAGCGCATTGAGCGAGTCCGGCTCCTTCTCGGGCAGGACTTGGAAGGACCAAGCCACCTCCTCGATCGGGTAGGGCACGTTCTGCTGGGCTTCAAAGAGCAAAACCTGGTCGACCTTGTCCGCCTCGACCTTGGGAATCTTGACGAAACGGGCGAACACTCCCTGCGAGGGGATGGCGGAGGCGACGTAACCGTGCTTCCAACCGAGTTCGGTCCGCAGCCCGTCGAGGGCGATCTTCAACTGGCCGCCGCGGCTGGCGTCCGCCGCCGGGTCCGGCACGAGATCGGCCTGGGCGAAGCCTTGGAGCAGCAGGCCTCCGTCCTTGGTCGCGTCGAAAACCGCCATGGTGACGGTTTGCATGCCGAGGTTGAGGGCGGCGACGCGGGAAGGAGGCTTCGGCATGATGCAGTCGTGGTTCGGTCGGAGAGGAACGGGCTCGGGTTTTATTGGCCGGCCGGGCGCGCCTTGATGGCCTCGTAGTAGTCCCAGACCAGAGGACCGAACGGAGTCTCGTTCTTGTTGAGCACGTAGCCGGTGACCTGCTGATAGGAGGTCCACCACTGGCCGCGCCCCTTCCAACTGGACTCCGCAACCAATTGACCCTGCGAGCTGATCGTCACGGCGACATCCACCACAGTCTGGTCAACGGTCGTCGGCACCTTGCCGGCGAAGAACCGCTCGAGCGTGCGCGGGCTGACATACATGACGGAACTCATGCCTTTTTCCTGCGGAATGGCGGTGTGCGTGACCGAGCCCGTGAGGAGCGTGCCTTTCGGATTTTCGCGATCCTGATTCTTCAGCAGCACGTAGTAGGTGAAGGTCAGTTCGTCGAGAAACTCGGGCTTGGCCGCTTTCGGCTGCCAGTCAAAGTTGGCCTCGATTTCGAGGAAGTTTTTGTTCTTCGCCACCCGTTTGTTCTTCGGGCCGAAGTTGACCGAGTATTCGGGTGTGGTGACGAAATCGGGCTTGATGCCGGTGATGTTGAACTCAGTGTTGGGCTGCTGGGCAAGCAACGCGGGCGAAGTGAAGAAGAGGGATGCGAGAACGAGGAGAGCTGCTTGTTTCATGGGAGGAGAAGTTGAAGGAGAATCTTTATAGCACCTGTTCGCCGTAAATCTAGCCTTTCCACGCTATTTTGCCCCCGTGCCGAAAAGCACCACGGGCACGGTGCGCAGCAGGATGCTGACGTCGAGGCCGAGTGACCAATTGTCGATGTATTCAACATCGAGGCGGACCCAATCCCCGAAGTCGTGCACGTTGTTGCGGCCCTTGATCTGCCACAGGCAGGTCAAGCCGGGCTTCATGCTGAGACGCCGTCGATGCGCGGTGAGTTCGAAGTTGTTCACCTCGTAAACTGGAAGCGGCCGCGGTCCGACCAGGCTCATCTCGCCGCAGAGGACGTTCCAAAGTTGCGGCAACTCGTCCAGGCTCGACTTGCGCAACCAACGCCCGAAGGCCGTGACGCGGGGATCGTTCTCGACCTTGAAGACCGGCCCGGTCATCTGGTTGAAGGCCTTCAACTCCTCCCGCTGCATTTCCGCGTCGCTGTGCATGGAGCGGAACTTATACATGGTGAATGCTCGTCCGTGCCGCCCGGCGCGCTGCTGCGAGAAAATCACGGGTCCCGGCGAACTCAGCCGGATTCCCACGGCAATGGCGAGAAAGACCGGGGAGAGAAGGACCAATCCGACGAACGCCCCGACGCGGTCCATGACCGTCTTGAGCATCAGCGCCCAGGAGAGGTCGGGCGTGACCCGGAAGACCAGCATCGGCATGCGACCGAGCGACTCGTAAGCCGGTCGGGCGATGGACGCGCGGACGAAATCGGCCGAGACCCAGGCCTCGACGCCCTCGGTCTCGCACGCGGCAATGGCCTCCTGCAGGCCGCCGGACGAGTGGTTGTCAAACGCGAGAAGCACACGGCCGACGCTGTGCTGGTGCATGGCATTGACCAGCACATCGATCGGTTGAGCTCCGAGGTCGATGCGCTCGACCACCCGCAACTCCAGTTTCTGCCCCGGCGAAAGCCCGGCCAGCACTTCGTCCATCTTCCCCGGATCGCCGGCCAGAATGATGCTCTCACCATAGCGGCCACGCTGCAATCGACGCAGGTGAATTTTTCGGTAGGTCCACTCGCGGGCCAGCAGGCCGAGCGGCGCGAGCAGGATGAACAGAATGAAGGCCGACCGGCTCGGGATGCCCAACCGCAGGAAGACGACACACCCGCCGAGGATGAGCCCTAGCCAGAACCCGGCATAGGCGATCTGCTCGAGCGAGCGCCGGACCGTTTTTTCCAACGGATATTGATAGAACCCTTGGACCTCGAGAAGCAGCGGCGTGAAAAGGACGACCACGAGGAACATCCACGCGAAGGCCTCCAGCGAAGGAATGTCCGGCAGGACGTCGAAGTCGATGATCCGGTAATAGCGCAGGGCATAGCTCAGGTAGAGCAACGCGCCCAAAATCAAACCATCGGCGATTTGATTGATCTGGAGGGAAAGTTCCTGTTTGCGCGAGATCATGAGGGGATGGCGAAATGGCGTGGCAGCTTGGCGGCAAAACCCTTACATATTCCCGAATCTGCCATGTCCCAAAAGAAAAAGCTACCGCCCCTCCGCCAAGCCCTCGTCGTCGGCACCGTCCACACCCGGTCCGGCTTGGTCGCGGCGGTCGCCCTTCCGTCCCGCGCCGTTGACTGCCTGGAGATCCGCCTCGACGCCCTCGCAGGCTCTCTCCCGCTGCTCGAGTCCACGCTGCCGCGCTTGAAGTTTCCGCTCCTCCTGACCGCCCGCCATCCGGCGGAGGGCGGAAGCGGATGTCTCGGCACGCGTGATCGGGCGAAGTTGCTCGCCCGTTTTCTCGCCTTGGCCGGCGGCGTCGACATCGAGCTTCGCTCGGTGCACGCCCTCGGTGCCGTCATGACCGCGGCCGCCGACGCCGGCCTCACCCGCGTGGTCAGCTTTCATGATTTCCAGCGGACGCCTTCACTCTCACAGCTGCGGAGCAAGCTCCGGGCGGCGTGGGCGGCCGGGGCCGACGTGGTGAAAATCGCCACGACCCTGCGCCATCCGCGGGATTTGGCCGTGCTGCTCGAGTTGGCGGATGCCGCCGGTGACGGGCCCGTCGCCTTGATGGGCATGGGCCCGCTTGGGCGTGTCTCCCGTCTGGCTCTAGCGGCTGCCGGTTCCTGCCTCAACTACGGTTACCTCGACCGACCACAGGTGCCGGGTCAATGGCCGGCTGCCCGCTTGAAGGAATTGATCAAGGGAGTTGAATCATGAAAGAGTGGACCGAACACCTCACCGCTGCGGGCCCGGAATTTTCCCCGGCCGAAATCCACGAAATCGCTTCTGAGTTGCTCGCGGCCGAATCGAGTGACGAGGACAAGGCCGTTTTCCTTGAGGCTTTGCATCGCCGCGGAGAGACCCCCGGCGAGGTCACCGCATTCGCCTCGGCTTTTCTCGAGCGGGCCGAGCCTTTCGCGGTGCCCGCCGGAATCGGTCCGGTCCTCGATGTCTGCGGCACGGGCGGGGACAAGCTTGGACTCTTCAATGTTTCCACCGCCGTGATGTTTGTCGCGGCCGGCGCCGGGGCCCGCCTGGTCAAGCACGGCAACCGCGGCGTCACCTCCCGCAGCGGCGGGGCCGATGTGCTCGAGGTCCTCGGTGTGCCGATCGAGGCGCCAGCTGACACGCTCGTGCGCATGCTCGAGACGGCCGGGGCGGTTTTTCTTTTTGCCCCGCGCTTTCATCCGGCTTTTCGCGCCGTCGCCCCGGCCCGGAAAATCCTCGGGGCCCGCGGAAGTGCCTCCGTTTTCAACATGCTCGGCCCGCTGCTCAACCCCGCCCGGCCGGCGGCCCAATTGACCGGTGTCTTCAGCGAGCAGTTGCTGGCGGTCTACGCCGATGTGTTACCGCAACTCGGACGCGAGCGCGCTTGGATTGTCCACGGCCGGGCGGGAGACCAGGGAGTCATGGATGAGATTTCCACGCTCGGTCCGACCATCGTCGCCGAGGTCGGGCGCGGCGCGCCGGCGCGGCGCACGCTGCAGCCGGAGGATCTCGGATTCCCGCCCGCCGAAATCGAGAGCCTGCGCGGTGGTGATGCCGTGGAGAATGCGCGCCTGCTCGAGGGGATCCTCAGTGGCGCAACTGGTCCGGCCCGCGATCTCGTGCTGGCCAATGCGGCTGCCGCCCTCATCGTGGCTGGACTGGC
>JBGSSV010000171.1:0-40591 GCA_041736875.1 Chthoniobacterales bacterium
GCGGCACCGGGGTCGGCGTCGGGGTGGGCACCGGAGTCGGAGGTGGCGGGACCGGCGTCGGCTCCGGCGTCGGCACAGGCAAAGCGGCGGAGACCTCGGCAATTTCCGTGATCAGGTCCGTCGAAGGCATCGGATTGGCCGGCGCATCCGCCTGCACCAACATGACCTTGCCCCCGGTCACCGGTCCCCGGCCGAACATGCCGGCCTGCTGGGCCGAAAGGGTGGACAGACTCAAGACCGCCGCGATCAGAAACGCGCCCAAACGCAAACGCGCGCCCCAGGATTGCCTCCTCTGGCCCGCAACCCTTCCGGGCAAGGAATCAGAGGGGACTGGGGGAATCTTGTTCACGCGGGAAAACTGGTCAGGGCACGGTCAGGGAAATCTAGGCACGTGAGCTTAAGAAGGTCAAAAGCCAAATGGACGCCGCCGTGGGCACCCAGCACCCATTTGACCTACCCCGCTGCAGCGAAACCGCTGGACGAAACGCGCCGCGCGCTTGGCTCAGCGCTCGGTCCGAATCTCACGTTCGCCCAATTCACCCCATTCTCGAGCAGGGCGGGCAAAAAAGGTGCTGGGTGCCTTGGGCGAAGCGAGACGCGGGCCGTGCGCTGTCATTCGAGGCCCATGCTAGATTTTTTGCCAACCCAAGCAGCTCACACCAGTTCGCAGAGCCACGTTTAAAGAGCAATTCACGAACCAAACCCGGACCGGTTGGGCTGTCGGGATGAGGCCTCTCGCGCTTTACGCTAGCAGGTCCCGGCGCGGCAGCCTGAGCTAAACCTCGCTCCGATTCAGGGCGCGCCTGAGGACTTCCGCAGGGTGCACAGCATGGCGGCCCGTGCCATCGTAGATCTGGTGTCGGCAGCTGGTGCCGGGGGCGGCGACCAGGTCCTCGGGCGGGGCTTGGCGGACAGACGGGAGGAGGACCAGCTCGCCGACGCTCATGGACACGTTGTAGTGCTCGGCCTCGTATCCGAAGGAACCGGCCATGCCGCAGCAGCCGGAAGGAATGGTCCTCACCGTGTAGTTGCGGGGGAGCGAGAGCATGCGGACGGTCGGCTCGAGCGAGGCGAGGGCCTTTTGGTGGCAGTGACCGTGGAGATGGATGGTCCGGGTTTCCTCGGTGAACAGGTCCGGAGAGATGCGTCCGGCGTCCGCCTCCCGCGCGATGAATTCGTCGAGCATGAGGCAATGCGGGGCGAGTGCGTGGGCGGCTTCGCGCAAGGTGGGATCGACCAGCGCGGGGTATTCGTCCCGGAAACCGAGGATGGCGGAGGGCTCGATGCCGACGAGGGGTTCGGTTGCGGAGACCACGACCGACAGCAAACGGACGTTCTGCTCGGCGAACATTTTCGCCCGACGGATGAGGCCTTTGGAAATCGAGGCCCGGCCGCTCTCTACGTGTCTGGGGAAGACGACCTCGTAGCCGAGAAGTTCGAGCAACTCGACCGTGGCCATCCCCGCGGCGAGGTCATTGTAGTTCGTGAACTCGTCGCAGAAGAGGTGGACGCGGCCCCGTCGGAGGCGAAGCGGTGCCAGCGGGCGGCGGAAATTGAACCAGCGCTTCAGGGTGACTCGGTTGAGTTTGGGCAGCGTGCGCTCCGGGTGGAATCCAACCATACGGTTGAAGGCCTTGCGGATCGGGGGGGCTTGGAAGAGGAGGTTGTAAAGTCCGGGCCAGATGGACCCGAGACGCGCGCCGTCGGAAAATCCTGCCACGAGACGCGAGCGGAACGGCACGCCGTTCGCATCCTGATACTGCTGCAGGAACTCAGCCTTGAGTTTTGCGATGTCGACACTCGAGGGACACTCGCTCTTGCACGCCTTGCACGACAGGCAGAGGTCCATGACCTCTTTGATTTCGGGACTGTCGAACGGCTTCCGGGCATCGGCCGGATGCGTGAGCATCTGGCGCAAGATGTTGGCGCGGGCGCGGGTGGTGTGCTTCTCCTCCCGCGTGGCCATGTAGCTCGGACACATGGTGCCGCCCGCTAGTTGCGATTTTCGGCAGTCGCCGGACCCGTTGCACTTCTCAGCCGCCCGAACCACGCCGGCTACGTCGCTGAAATCGAAGACCGTCTTGTATTCGGGTGTCGGGTCGCCTGGCGCGTGCCGGAGATGGGTGTCCATCGGCGGCGTATCGATGATCTTGCCCGGATTGAAGATGTTCTGCGGGTCGAAGGCGGCCTTGACCGCTTTCATCATCGCATAGCACTCCTCGCCCACCATCAGCGGGATAAATTCCCCGCGGAGGCGACCGTCGCCGTGTTCGCCGCTGAGCGATCCCCGGTATTTTTTGACAAGGTGGGCGATGTCGGTGGCGACGCCGCGGAATGTCTTCAGCCCCTCGTCGGTTTTGAGGTCGAAGAGCGGGCGCGTGTGCAACTCGCCGGATCCAGCGTGGGCGTAATAGACGCAGTTGATACCGTATTTGTCGCGCAGGATGGCGTTGAACTCGGCGATGTAGTCCGGCAGGTCCCGCACGTCGACCGCCGTGTCCTCGACCACCTCGCGAGGTTTGGCGTCCCCAACCACATTGCTCATCAGGCCCTGTCCGGCTCTCCGGAGCTCCCAGACCTTCGCGCTTTCCTTGCCCCGCAGCACCGGCGCGGCGTAGCCGAGTCCCGCAGCCTGCCAGCGCGACTGCAGGGAGGCGATGGAACCCTCGAGCACCGCCTCGTCATCGCGGCGGAGTTCCACGACGAGGATCGCCCCGGGGTCGCCGACGACAAACGACCGGTTGCGCTGCTGCGCGAGATTCGCCTTGGTGCATTCGAGGACATGGCGGTCGATCAGCTCGCACGCGGACGGAGCATGCTCGACCGCGATCAGGTTGGCTTGCAGCGCCTCATCGACCGAGGTGAAATGCCCGCAGACCAGCGCCGCGTGGGGCGCAGGCAGAGGGTTGCAGTCCAACTCGAACTCGACCCCGAGGAACAGCGTGCCCTCGGACCCGGCGATGAGGCGGCAGAAGTTGAAATCCCGCGAGGAGTCCGGATCCAGCGCCGATGCATCCATGAGCAGGTCCAGCGCATAGCCCGTATTGCGGCGCGGGATTGAGGCCCGCGGGAAGTTCTCCGTGATCCGCCGCCGGTTGTCGGGATTACCCAGCAGATCCCGCACCGCCCGATAAACGCCTCCCTCCAAGCCCCGGGCCCCTGCACACTTGGCCTCGAACTCCCCCACCCTGAGAGCCCCCAGCGTCCCCTCGCTCCCGTCGCTGAAGAATCCTCGCACCGACACGACGTGGTCGCGCGTGCTGCCATAGACGATCGAGTTCGACCCGCATGAGTTGTTGCCGACCATGCCGCCGATCATCGCGCGGTTGGCCGTCGAGGTTTCGGGTCCGAAGAACAGCCCATGCTTGGCCAGTTCGAGGTTCAGTTCGTTGCGAACCACGCCGGGTTGCACCCGTGCCCGGCGGGCCGCCGGATCGATTTCCAAGATCGCATTGAAATGCCGCGACAGGTCCACCACCAGGCCGTTGCCCACGACTTGCCCGGCCAGTGACGTGCCAGCGGTGCGCGGAATGATCCCGATGCCGTGCCGGCCGGCAAAGCGGATGATCTGCCGCACGTCCTCCTCGGTCCTCGGGAACGCCACAGCCAGCGGCATTTCCTGATATTCTGAGGCGTCGGTCGCGTAAAGGCGGCGCATTGTCACCCCCGTGGTCAGTTCACCCGCCAGCGTGAGTTGCTCGAAGGGTATGTGCTTCATGCCGTGCCCTGCGGCTTTTGCGAAGCGGAGCTGTGCTTGTCCCAAGCCAGCATGAAGGCCCGCAGTTCATCCCGGTTGCCACTCCGAGCCTCACGCACGAAGTATCCCGAGGTGGCGCAGCCCAGCACGAGACAGTCCTGCAGGGTTCCGTTGCACAGGAGAGCGAGAATGTAACCGGCGTTGAAACGGTCACCGGCACCCGTGCTCTTGCGGGGATTGGCGCAGTGGGGCCCTTGAACGCTGGCACCGGCCTCCGATCCTGCGGCCACAGCAAACCGGTTACGATGAATGACCACCTGCGAAAGACGGAGATGCGTGCGCAGATCACCGGCCAACCGCAGGCAATCGTCGGTCTCGGCTGCGGCCTCAGCCGCCCCGGTCAAACGCGCAAGGATATTGGCCTCGTTCCCGTTGAGCCCAAGAGTCACCGGGCCACACACCTCAAAAGCCGATAACGCATCCAACATGGCGAGAATATCGTCGGAACTCCGGCTCGAGGGATCCACCAGATCGAAGAAGAAATGGGGTCGATGCGCCAACTGGGCAAATACCTCGCGCAGCAACACTCGCCAGACAGCCGTCATGTGCGGGTAGAGGGTCCAGTCGGTCAATGCAATCACTCCAGCCTGCCGACAGGCCGCCTGAAAAGCTCCGTCTCGCAGCCGCTGGCGCACATCCTCGGCGGTGAACTCCTGCAACTGCCTGACCGCGCTATACATCAGCTTCCCGTCGGAAAACTCAAAGGCGAGCGTCCGCCCTGGCTCGCGTCCCCACGAGTGGGCCGAGCGGAAGCGGGCTGTGGTCGCCGCAAACGCCGGATGCGGCGGGTCGCCCAGCGTGGCAAAGCAATCCACCAACACGCCCAGGGCGGCCAGGCCGTCACCCAGATTGACCGCGCACCCACCAGGATGGATGTCGTTGATGACAATCTCCCGCAAACTGCTGTGGCCCGCAGCCGCGGTGACGAGAGACCCGAAAGTTCCGATGTCCGCCACCGGGACAAACTCGTCCAGCGACCGCCGCTCCGCGACCAGGGAAATCATTTCGTCGACAAAACCGTCGAATCCGGTGACGACGGACCCGGGATCCGTCCCCGCGGCACCCAGGAGGGTCAGGGCTGATTCGATAGCGCTCATTCGGCGGACGAAAGGCTACCGATAGCTCATTTTGTTCGTGGTCAGCTGAAGATCCATCGGCAGCGTTCGCAGCGGACGGATGCCCTTTTTTTGCAGCACCCCGTGGTAAGCCTTCACGGCCTCGACCGGTCCGACCTCGCCATCGACGATCCGCCGCAGCAAATCGATGAAAGCCAGCGGGTATTCGGAGAGGTTGATCTTCCGTCCGAAAAGCGCCACCCGCGCGCCATGCTTTCTGGCGTCATGGATCAGCTGGAACGCGTCGAGCGTCGTGCCGGAACTTCCGCCAAGGATGCCGACAATGAGCTTCGGATCGTAAGCGACCAGTTCCTCGAGTGGACCGGGACCGTTGTAGGGGATCTTGAGAAACAGCGGGCGACCAACCGATGTCACCCCTGCAAGCGTCCGGACGATATGGTCGTTGAGAAAGCTGGCAACCTTCTTGTCGGGTATACCCGGATCGACGTTGGGGTTGAACACCTCAAGGAAATACCTGAAGTGCTTCCGCTCAGCCTCCAGCCGGAATTCGTGGAAATCCTCAAGCGACTTGTAATCCCAATCGATGTTGTTGGTGAAGGTGATGGAGTAGAGGCCCAGATCTGCGCCGATGAATGGCTGGCTGCAGTCCTCGGTGATCTTCCCGTATTTGATGTGGCAAATGTTGGCCGTGCGGAAAGACCGCGAAGGGTGGTCGGTCGGGTATTTGCCGCCGCGCACGGCCCAAACGTCGGAGGTGTCGTTTGCGCGCGCCGCTGGAGTGATGAGCGAGTTCTTGAACAAACCCTCCTGCATGGCGAGGCGCTCCAGATTCGAGGCCGAGAGCAGGACAATGTCGACGATGTCCTGCGCGATGACGGCGCGGATCTGCTCAAGGTAGTCGTCGAGGGTTTTCCAAGATCCTCCGGACTCGCCGAAGCCTCGCCGGGCGGTGCCGGATTGGGGGCCCGGCGCAGTGACCCCGAACGCCATGTCCGCGTCCTTGGCGTCCGCGATGATGAAATCCTTGGGCGAGGTGGAGCCGGCGAGGATGTTGGCTATTTTTTGGTCGAGGCGCTTCATGGCTGGTTGTGATGGTCGGAAGGGTCAGGCTGGTCGGCCGGGCCCAGGAAATGCAACTCCGCCCACTCCTGCTGGCGATGGAAAGAAATCTCCGCATGGGGAGACGTCGAGGAGAGAATAGGTGGTTCTTCGGCCGACGAGTAGTCGTAACGGCTGAACGATGCCCTCCATGCACGGCCTTCCAAGGTGGTCCCTGCCCGCAGAAAGACAGAGCTGGGGACCGAGGCACAAATGCACCACGTCTCAGCCTCGGACCACTGGGTGAAGTCGAAGACCGGTTCCTCGACTTTAAGATCCTCGAGAGGCACCTCCTTGTCTCCAACGCGGCGAAACGTCGCCGCGTCGGGCCATAGTAGTTGCAGACGCCGTCCGTTCGGCGCGACATGGAACTCAGCGTAGGGCTCGCCTTCCGGGTCGCGGAGGAAGACTTCAAAGGCATCCCCGCAGCTGCAAAGGAGCTGGTTGTCCTCGGTCGCGCGGCTGAAAAGCTGCTCGTCGGTCAGTTCGGCGAAGCAGAGAAACCGGTCCTCCCTCCAGCCGATCCTGACACGGGCGGGGAGGAATCCGGGCTCGGGCGCCCCGCGCCAACCCTGTTGCATGTGGAGGGCGGGCGCATCGGTGAAAGTAGCGCGGACTGCAGCCCGATCCCCGAGGTCAAAGTCCGGCAGCTGGGGGCAGGTGATTTTCAATGCATCTCCACCTCGACCGTTCCGATCCCGGATCGCAGGTAGTGGAAGTGGACGTTCGGATGATCAGCGAGCAGCGACATCGGGACGCTGGAATCCGGAATGCGCTTCGAGATCATCAGCGCGCTCAGCCGCAGGCCGAAAGGATTGTCATGATGTCCGGGATGCCAGATCGAAACCTTCTCGGCCTTCCACGTTTCTCGCGGCCCGACGGTGGCCGCCTCGGTCGGGACCAAGGCCACGTTGCCGCCGCCGCTGGTGCGCGCGTTCTGGGTGATGGTGACCGGATGGAGCTTCACGAACCGGGTGCCCAGCTTGCGATATTCCGCGGGGCTCGGCGGGGCGTCCTTGTATTTGCCGCTGCGGGGCAACGGATCGTTGAAGGCCCAGTGCTTGATCTCCCCTTGGGCCAAAGGCGACAAAGCAGAATACCGTCAGCGCCAGACTGCCGAGTGGTTGGCTTCCGAAGGTTATGCGGTGCTTTCGGTCAACTATCTGCTGAGCAAATTCGCGGGGGAGATCCTGAAAAGCCAGCCGACCCGCAGCTGCTGGCCGGAGTGCCTCCACGACTGCCGAGCAGCTTTGCTCATAGCCGGCGAGCGGGCCAAGCTGTGGAATATCGATCCAAACCGCATCTCGCTGCTCGGCTTTTCTGCCGGGGCTCATCTTGCCCTGCTGACGGCTGTGACCAATGGGCACCCGGAATTGGACCGGCACGGTGGAAAAGCAACCGCTGCCTGTGTCCTGGCTTTCTACGGCATCTACGACCTGCATCCGCTCGCAAGCCGGTGGTGCTTCGGAGAGCCGGCAGAAAATCCGCAACAACTCCAGCGGCAGGCTTCTCCCGTTTCGTATCTGCACGCGAATGTTCCGCCTGTGTTTCTGGCCCACGGCGAATCGGACAAGACGGTTCCCGTCCAGCAAACCAGCCTCCTCGCGGGAAAGCTCGCGGAGTTGAAAGTCCCCCATGATGTCATCCTGCTGCCAAAAGCACCCCATGGGTTCAGGATCACTTCCGAGTTCGGCGACCTGCGACCTTCCGTTTTGGCTTTCTTGGAGGCCCACTCTTCTTGACCTCAGCGGCGGCTGGGATTGAGGAATCCTCACGTGCCGCCCTGCGGTCATCGGAAGGCGCGTGCCCCCAATACCGGCGATAGAGCCGGGAAAAATAGAAGGGGTCATCATAACCGACCGCGGAGGCAACCTCTTTCACGCGCAGGTTGGATTCGTGCTGGTGGTATCGCGCGGCCCGCATGCGGAGTTGGATCAGGTAAGCCCCAGGCGTGACGCCCGTATGTTTGCGGAAAAGGACGCGAAAGTATTTCGGATTCAGCCCGGCAACCCGCGCCACCTCCCGGAGAGCCTTGGGGTTTGCGAAGTGCGTTCTGAAGTATTCCATCGCGTCCTCGATGCCGTGCCCACCACAACTCAGGGGCTTCTGCGTCGTCAGGCCGGTCGCCGTGCCATGGGCCAGGAACCGCCCGAGAACAGCTTTGAGTTCGCCCTCCGCTTCGAGCATGGCCGCGGCCCCCGCCCAGCCCAACGCTTTTGCTATCCGTTCGAAACTCGCCCGCTCCAGCGGCAAATCCGAGACCCGGTGAACAACAGGCGTGGTCAGGTCGCGCAACTCCGATTCGGTGGAGGAAAAGCGACACCACGCCAGGGAGGTGAACCCGGCGGCCGCATTGACACTCCATGACCGCCGGATCCAAGGAGGCATGAGGATCATCTGACCCTTGGCCAAGCGCCACGAGACGCCGTCGATTTCATAATCTGCAGCCCCACGAAGAATCAGCATGAGCCGGGGTTCGCGAGGGATACTCTCGCTCAGCGCGTAGGGGGTCCTTCGGACTTTCAGTTCGGCCGCCGTGATCAAGAGCCGGGTCACAAGCAGGCGATCCAGAACGTTGACGGGCTCAAGCGAGAGTGCTTTCGATCCAGTCACCATAATGGATTTGCGGGCTGTCACGGTTGGGGCAGAGGCGATTGTGGCGCGGCGTCCGGGCGGGTCAAGAGTGACAACCGCACCGCGCCGTGCCAAGCCACGAGACGCACGTGGTTTTGTTGAAGACGCTCGTTGCAGGCATGCCAAGGGGTTCAGGGCTGGGAGACGCGCACGCGAAGGAAACGCCGCGGACCGAGTTGGAGGGGCAGGGCATCGACAACGGAGACCGTCCCGCCGATCTCCCCAGGATTGGTCGCGATGATGCTCCATTGCTGAAGGTTCGTGGAAGCCTCCACGCGATAGATCAAATCGCTTCGAAGTCGCTCAAAAAAGAGCGCTGGGCGCCCGCCTGTCACGACGCCTCTGGGGAGAGGAGAGTGGTCAGACCGTTGGGGGTCTCCCCCGAAGGCGTATTCCTCCAGATTGGCGACCCGGTCATGATCGGGATCGGCACCCGGCGAACTCTCGCTGCCTGCCCAAGCCTGCGCCCCGGTCCATAAGGCATAGCCCGGAGGTGTTCCCGCCAGCATTGCGACCTGCGCAGGGTTGAGGGCATCGTTTCCGTAGACGCAAACGTCGTCCAACCCTCCCTCAAAGTAATTGGAATCGTAGTTGCCGCCCCATCGCCCAAGGGCCACGGGTTCGGAGCTTGTTACTGGCTGTGCTGGCGCCCTCTGCGCGGCGACCTGCACCCCGTCGAGATAAAGTCGGACGACCAGCGAGGAATCGACGGTCGCGGCTACATGGCTCCATTGGTTCAGCGGCAACGTCGCCGGGCTGACCAACTGGTAGTTGTTCGAAGCATACTCGTAGTCGAACTGGAGCTGGCCGCCGGCGCCGATCGACAGGGCATATTGCTTTGCGGAAGCGCCAGTCAGTTTGGTGAGAATTCCTTGAAGCGTCCCCACGGATCTCGGCTTGACCCAAGCCGCCAGGGTGAGGTTCTTGGCAACGTTGAGGGCGGGGCTGCTTGCCACTTCCACGTGCTGACCGGATCCGCTCAACTGCAGCGAATAGTCGCCTTGCTTACGGTCTGTTGAATAGGACGGGCCGCCGATCAACGCACCGCTGTTTCCACCGCCCGCTGCATCGTCGGCATTTCCCTCGAACCGCCAAAGGGCTGTCGGCTGCGGGAGGCCGCCGACACTGGCCCCGCGGTAGAGCAGGCCGCCCGTCCCCGGCCAACCCAGCCCGGCCAGGGCAATCCCAGGGGTGGCGGTGAGCACGTTTTGCGGCGCGTAGAGTTCCCAGAGCACCTCAGGGTCGTAACTGGTCTCGGAGGTGATCGCGGGCAGATCGAACCCCGGATCAATTTCCAACCCAAGCGGTTCCGTGAACCCTGAGAGCCCGCCGCCGGTTCTCCAGAAAATATTTCCGCCGGTGGCCTCGAGCGTGCTCGTATTGGCGGTTCGGCTGCTCAGCAGAAAGGTGACGTTGTTGTAGAACGTATTGAGGTTGTCCGGATAAGGCTTCGGGATGGTGGTGCTTCCGTTGCAATCGCGGGCCATGATGGTGTTGTTGTAGATTTTCCAGATCGAGCCATAGGTCACCGAGGTGGGAGTGCCATGCCGACCCCAAGGAATACCCGAACTCCAGACCGCGGAGGCCGAGATGGATGGGGGCCTGGATTCGCGGTGGTAACCCGTCATGTCTATGATGTTGTTGTGAACATGAACGGGGCCTGGCGTTCCCCCGCTGCCGCTGACAATGCTGATTCCCTCATAGCAGTGACGGATGATGTTGTGGTCGATCTCGATATCTCCGACCCCGACAGACAAGTCAATCGCGTCGTCCCGCCCCCTGATGAAGGTGTTGCTGTGGACACGAGAGTTGGAGCTACCAGAATAGATGAGCACGCCGTCGAAGCAATTCGTGAAGAGGTTGCTGTGGATGCTGCTGGTGACCCAAACACCATAACAGGCGAAACCATTCCAGCCCGAGGCGTCGGCTGGCTTGTAGGTATTTTTAACATCGTCCCAGTAGATCCATGGAGGGAAACCCATATCGAACGTGCATCCGCCGATACTGATGCCGTAGGATCCAGCCACCGTGTTCACGCCGATGTTCTTGAAATAGATTCTGCATCCCTCGATCTCGATATCGTGGCTGCCGCCCATGATGCGGATCGCATTGTAAGCCGGACCGAGGTCCAAGTTGCGGAGGCGGATATGCGAAGAGTTGTCAATTGAAAGAATGCGTTCGCCGGTGAAAATGTGAATGCGATTGTTGTTCGGGTTTGGGTCTGCGGGAACCGCTGGCACGGGGTTACCGAACCGATCGAACGCATCCTGCGGGTTCTGCTGCAAGCGGATGAAGATGCGCCCGTCCTGAGAGTAGATCCCCGGCCCGACATAGCAGTCGGGCGTGAGGTAATTGCTGGTGGTAGCCACGGAGGGATCGACATATTGGAGCAATTGGATGCCTTCGTGCATCAGCCAACCGCCCAGCTTGTTGCTGGTGGTGAAGGTGCCCGTGCTGCGATAGAGGCCGATACTGCCATCCACCAGCTCCCATCCTCCTCCGTCCTCAAAAGCGGCCGACAAGCCCCCCATGATCCAAGCCCGCTCTCCCGGAAACGACTCGATGGTTATCCAAGCCGAGGGCGTTCCCTGGCCACGCAGGACCAGATCTGTCTCCCGGTAGATCCCGCCGCGGAGTTGAACGGTATCCCCAGCTTCGACCGCTGCGACCGCCCGAGAGACAGTTCTCCACGGGTCCGTCAACCCGCCGCCGTTGGCGTCGGAACCCGCGGGTGAGACAAAATAGAGCGCAGCCTCAAGAGGCACTTGGAAAAATGCAAACATTGAAGCCACCACGAGCATTCCTGCTCCGGCGCCCCCTCGCGCTGATCCAAATATCCTACGTGATCGAAGGCGAACCATCTGTGCCGTGGTGAAAAATGGGATAATCCTCCCTTGCTAGAATGGACTGTCAAGGGTGCGGGACCCGCCGCGCAGTCGCCGCTGGCGTTATGTGCATGCAAAGAGTCTTTTGTCCCGTCGCCTGCAATGCTGTGCAACAGCGTGACAAACAGCACACCCTGCGGCTGCAATGGGCCGTGGCAAACGGACAGGCATGGTCGCAGCAGGCTGCAGGAGGCCGTGCAGAAAAAGCCCGGCAAAGGCCGCAATTGCAAAGAACCAAATTTCCACAGCGCCTGAGCACTTACGGAGCGAGAGCCGCACCCTCGAGCTTGTGGCGTGTCATAGACCTTCCGCCACCACGGGGACGGGCGGTTTGAAAAGCATCGTTCCGCCACTCCGTTTTTGGCGGCCGCGAACACGCGATGATCCCACCCAGACACGCCAAAAGCGGTTTTGCGAATAGGTGCGGAGGGAAAGCAAAAGTGTTCCCGTTTTTGTTCCCGTGAGGACCGGAACGCCCGCGAAGCCAGTGTTGATGGAAGAAAGCGGGTGAAGGGAATCGAACCCTCGTGAGTATCCCGCCTTGTCCATGATGTTGCTTTGTGTTCATTTATAGTGACTTGGACAACATGAGAAGTCCCTATGCGTGCCGGACATGGCATACAACTTGACATACTCAAGCGATGCCATAAGCTTCCCTCATGGCCAGAATCTACAAACAAATACGCTCCCCCTATTTCTTCGCGGACTACACGCTCCCGGATGGGACGCGGAAACGGGTCAGCACAAAGAAGGCCGAGAAGGCCGAGGCTCTGGCCTTCCTCTCCTCGCTCATCACGGCCGAGAAGCTGGCGCGGGAGGAGAAGCTGACGGAGCAACGGGCGCGGGAGTTGATTGCGGAGATCGTGGAGCGGACCACGGGCGAGCGGTTGGAGTTCTACACGGTGAAGGCGTGGTTTGAGGAGTGGGCGAAGGGCAAAGCCTTGAGCAAGGCGGAGGGGACAGGCGTTCGCTACAAGCAAGCGGTTGATGACTTCCTTGCCAGCCTCAAGGACCGGGCGGAAAAGAACCTTGAGACTGTGCGGCTCAAAGATATTCAAGCCTTCTTCAAGGCGGAGCGGGACGCGGGCAAAAGCGTTCAGACCGTGGCCATGCAAATCAAGGTGATTAAGTCCGCCCTGCGGGCCGCCGTGCGCCAAGGCGTGAGGAAGGATAATCCGGCCGAGGCTTTCGAGTTCCCCGCCGAGGCGGATGCGGTGGAGCGGGAGATTTTCGCCCCGGAGGAAGTGGCGGCCCTGATCGAGGCGGCCGAGGGTGACGATTGGCCGGGGGTGATTCGGCTCTCCTTCTTTACAGGCATGAGGCTTGGCGATTGCGTCAATCTCAAGTGGGAGTGCGTGGACTTGGCGCGCAAGGTGATCGTCTTTGTCCCGCAAAAGACGGCGCGGCGCGCGGTGGGCGGAAGGAAGCCAAAGACAATCACGGTGCCGCTACACGCGGAGCTTGAGTCGGCTCTGTCCGCCATGGCTGGCGCGGATGGTTCCCCGAAGGCGTTTGTTTTCCCCTCGCTGGCTGGCAAAACATCGGGCGGCCGGTCCGGCTTGAGCATGGCCTTCTCTCGCATCATGGATCGGGCAGGCGTTGTTTCCGCCGTGAGGCGTGAGGCAACAGGCGAGAAGGGCCGCGCGGTGCGGGCGCGGACCTTTCATTCTCTGCGGCATAGCTTCGTGACGAGCTTGGCTAATGCAGGCGTGAGCATGGAGCATCGCCAATTGCTGGCCGGTCATACCGAGGAAACCATGACGGCGCATTACACGCATGACCAGACGGAGCAACTACGGCAGGCGATGGCGAAGCTTCCGGGGCTGACCGAGGGCAAATGGGAGGGCGGCAACAGTCGACCCGAAACCCGCGGGGGTAGAAGATAAGGTTGAAAAAGATGAACTACAAATATCCGCCAGTGATCCGAAGCAAGACGAGTTACGAGACTATGCGCAAACTTTCCTTACGGCCGCGGGCGAAATTGACCGTGGAACAGATACGGGAGAAGGTGCGGAAACATCAGGAATCAGCCCGGCAGAATCTCTTAGAGTATGGGCAAATGAATCACGCCGATTAGTTGCACCGGAGCAGTAAGCGGCTCGCCCTGGGGACCGAGGCGGGGGGGGCGGGGGCTGCTTCGTTGTTTGCCCCGTCCCCATGAAGATTGATCGGCCCTCGCGGAATTTTGGGCAAAAGGGGTTTTGCGTGGTGCGGAGGCGAGCGAGACGGCGGGAGCTTATGCGCTGGCGGCCCGTGGCGGCGTTTTCTTTTCCGCCGAGGGTGGGCCCCCGCGACTGCCAGGCGGAGGGGGCCCCCCAGATGGTCAGGCGCTGTGGATAGTGCCACGGCGGGCCTCGAGCTGCAGGCGGATTTCGTGGCAACGTTCCTCGTTGAGCGGGTAGAAGCGAACGAGCGCAAGCATGCCAGCCGCCATCGCCACGGGGAAGAAGACGAAGAGGGCGCGCATCTTGAAGAGTGTGTCAGGAGTCTGCGCCGCATCGAGCTTCACGTCGAAGCCCGAGAAGTCGAGGATCAGGCCGGCGAGCAGGACCGAGAGCGCGAAGCCGAGTTTCTGGATCCAGCCGAGGATGGCGGTGTAGCTTCCCTCGCGTCGGCAACCGGTCTGGAGTTCGTCGTAATCAATCACATCGGTCTGCATTGAGGGCAGGATGATCCAGATGCCGGTCACAGCCGGGCCGATGAGGGCGGCGCTGATGATTTGCCAGTAGGGATGGGCTGGCGTGACGAGAAACCACTGGGAAAGCGTCGCGAAGAGGAAGCCGATGCCGCAGATAAGGAGAGCGGTGATCTTGCCATAATGGCGGTCTAGCCATGAGAAGACCGGGATGGAGAGAATCGAGGTGAGCATCATTGCTGTGCCCGCGTAGCCAGCGACGAGCCCGGCGGTCGTCTTGTCGCCACCGAAGACGTAGTAAATGCTTACGTAGAATCCGAGAGTGCCCACGGTCTGCATGCCGATGGTCATGAGCAGCATCATGCTGACGAGCACGAGGAAGATGCGGTTAGTCAATGTGTCGCGGAGACTGCCCCAGAGGGAGATTTTCTCCTGCTGCGAGGCACGCTCGTAGAACGGCTCCTTGAGAAAAAGCATCGGGATGAGCCCGAAGGTGAGGAACAGGCCGCCCGTGATGAAGCCGAGCCAGCGTGCGCCCTCCAGCATGCTGTCGAAGCAGCTGAGGGTAATGAACCAGGAGAGCCAACCCATCGAGATGGTGACGATGTTGATCACGACGGCGCGGAAGGCGATGACGTTGGTGCGCTCGTGGGTGTCGGCCGTCATCTCGGCCACCACACTCCAATACGGAACCGAGTAAATGGTCAACGCAGTGTAGTAGGCCAGGCCGGCGCCGACGAAGTAGAGGAAGATGGTGAACGGTGTCCACTCGGCCGACATCATCCACATGAGCGGGAACGTGATCGCGCAGAGAACCGCGCCAAGGATCATGAACGGGCGCCGCCGCCCCCAGCGCGAGCGGTGGTTGTCCGAGATGGTCCCCATAACGGGATCGGTGAAAGCGTCCCAGATCCGGAAGATGGCCATGGCCGCGCCCACGAGGGTCGGGTTGATGGCGAGGCTGGTGTTGAGAACGACGAGGGCGATGCGGTCGAGGATCTGGTTGCCCGGGATGAGCGCGACGGTGGCGGCCGAATAAAGGATCTTCTGCGAGAGCGGCACCCTGTCCTGGGGAGCGGTCTTGTAGTGCGGCCCGAGCGGATTGTGGTTCATGGAAGGGGCGGAGGGCTGAGATTGACGGAGCGTGGGAAAATCGACGGCCCGAGACGGCAAATCGTGGCAAACATGATGAGGCCGATCCCGAGAGTCCAAATGCACTGGAGGGGCTCGCCCGACATCGGCTTACTCGAGGGTGGCCATGTCCTGCATCATCGGCGCCAACTGCGCTCCTTCTTCTTTCGTGATCAATTCGATGCGCCCATCGTAGAAAAGCCCGATTCCGCGGTCGCCGCCGCTTCCATATTCGTAAGCGAGGCTTGACCATTCAGTGTCGTAGGGGTAGGCGGTCGACTCGTTGTGGTAGAACGTGCCGTTCTTCGGGCTGTTCTTCAGCACCGTGCCCCCCATCACGATGGGTTCCTTCTTGCCGATGAAGTCACCCTTGATGGAGCGGCGGTCGTCGTTGGGATAGCGCCAATTGCCCGGCTTGAAGAAACCGTTCAAGGCATAGCTGCCCTGGCCCTCGGAGTAATTCACCTTGCCGTGTTTTGAGACCATCAACGGGCACCACATGACCTCGGAGTAGCCGGTGCTCTCCATCTTGGCGGCGATCTCGGGGATCGACTCTCCAAGGGAGCCGTTGGCACTTTCCCACACCTTGCGCCGCCAGGTTTGCTCCGGCCAGGAAGCTTGCCAGACCGACTGAGGGAAGACGTTGTTGTTGTCCGCGAGGTAGGTTGCAATCAAGGCGTGGATCTGGCGCAAATTGTTGGTTGAGGCCGCCGTCAGGCTGCTGTTGCGCATGCGCCCGTAGACCGGCACGGCGATGGCAGCCAGCACGGCAATGATCGCAATCACGGCAATCAACTCGATCAGGGTGAAAGCGGCAGGGGTCTTAGCGGAAGGTAATGCGGGGGCATTCATTTCGAGGGGAGAACTCAACCAGGGACGTTAAACTGCCACGATCCGGAGGGCATGCCATCTGATGTGGATCTTTACGTAAATCGCCAAGCCTTTTCAGCATGGGGTTGTTTGGCCGATGCTGCGTGGTGAGGAAGATTGCTTTTGTGCCGGATTTACGCGGCCCTGTTCGGGTGCCACTGGCTCGAAGGTGTGGCCTGGGACCAGATGCATGCGAAAGTAGTGCGAGGTGAAGCTGGAGCGACCGGTTTTTTGCTGGTGCTCCAATTCGTTCAGGCAAACGTCCACCACGGTGTCGAAATCGGGGAGCATTCCCGTGATCTGCCTGTCCCCCGCACCCCCGATGGCGGCGGAGCCGATGGTCACGACGCTGAGGTCCCGGGGAATGACCACCCTCTGCAGGGGGGCCGCACGGAGCAGGGCCATGGCGCGACCCAATGAGTCGGCAACGACGGCGGTCGGAGGCGGACCATCTCCGGGCTTGCGGAGGACTTGAAGATAGGCCCCGACCCCGGGAAGATCATCGTTGGCGACACGGCGCGAGACTTCCATGAGGGCCGAGTCCACCGGTAGGCCGTGCGCTTTCATTGCCTCGAGATAGCCTGCACGGTGCAGTTCGGTTTGCCGCGGGTCCGGCTCGATGGCGTCCTCGGAGAAAGCAATGCGGGTGTGACCGGAGCTAATGAGGCGCAGCGTAAGTTCCCGGCAAGCCTCTGCCACATCGGCGCAAATTCTGGGCGCGCATGCTGCATAGGGAGGAACAAGGAAAACGAGGGGCAACGGAGCAGACGCGGAGTCATCGCCGACGCGGAGGGGAAAGGCGGTGAGTGAGACCACCCCAGCGAACTCATCCCCGAACAAGGCACCGCGTCGGGTCGCTTGCGCCGGCTCGAACCCTGGCGGGAGCACCTTGACCTCGGTGACCAGATTCCTCCGGCGGGCTCCGAGGAGAATCACGTGCTCATACCAAAGGATGAGCGGGTCGGCTGTCTGCTCGGGGGCAACGAGCAGGCCGATCTTTCCGGCCGATGACCGGGCTCGCGGGTGGATGGACTTAACGTAGGTGCCGCGATAACCGAGCGTGCGGACGTAGCCCTCGTCCTTGAGGCGGTCGTAAGCTGTCTGGATGGTCTTGGTGCCGAAATTCAGCTCCTTCGCGAGATTGATGACTCCAGGAAGGCGCTCATTAACTTTCCAGCGGCCAAGTTCGATCTCTGCGACCAAGATGTCATAGACCTGCTCGGCAAAGTTCAGCAGGTGGTGGGGGACGATCTTTTTTCCAAAGAGAAGGCGCTCCGGAGGCATGAATTGGCTAGAGTTATACACCCCATTTTCCACAGCCGACAATTGAATTGCCCGGGCGCGGTTGCGGCAGGAAGGCTGACCACGCGTTCGACTCGGCGAGGCTATTCCGGCGCTTCAGGAGAAGGAGGAGATGCGCGGCAGGGATGCGGACAATCCCCATCGTCCGCACCCCTCCGCGCTACCCCAAATCAATCGATGCAGCGCGTGCGGCGGATGATAAATCGCCGCGCCGGCCAAAGCAGCATTCCGGTCAGGCCGAGCGCGGCCAGCACGGTCGAGGGCTCGGGGATGGCAGTGATGGTGAAGCCGCCGGAAGGAACGTTGTTCAAGCTGTAACCAAATCCGTTGAAGTCGAACTCGCTGGCGGTGAACGTTCCGGTGGTCACCGTGAGCGAGTTGCCCAGGTTGAAGTTCTGGAAGGTCAACTGGAACGTGCTCGGACTGAAGCTGGCGAAGTTGAAGTTTCCGGTTCCGCTGCCGAAGTCGAGGAACGACGTGGCCCCCAGAGTGAGCGCGCCCATGGTTTCGTTGATCACGCCCGCCCCCTTGGCGATCGTGCCGCCTGAGAGACTGACCGCCGCGGTGTCATTCACCTGGTCGCTCTGCGAGATGATGAGCCGGGCCGTGCCGGAACCCACAACCACGTTGGTCGTCCCTGCAAGCGCTCCGCCGCCGGTCGCATTCAGGTTCAGCTTGGCGCTGCTCGCCACGGTCGTGGTGCCGGTGAACGAGTTCGAGGTGGCAAGGGTCAACGTGCCGACGTTGTCCTTGGTCAGCGCCCCCGTGTTGGTTATGGCCCCACTCACGGTGATGTTTCCACCCCCGCCGAACACGGCCAGTTGGCCGCCGGTGTCGAGATTGCCCGCCAACGCCAGCGAGCTGCCGGTCTCGGCGTTGATGCGCGCGAGGGCGGCCAGGGTGACCTTGCCTGTGTTGGTATTGGCCCCGGCCATGTTCTGCAGGGCTCCGTTGTTCGTGCCTGTGCCTCGAATGTTCAAGTCTTCGGCGAAGGTGAAGCCGCTCGCGTTGCTCAGTTGGAGTGCTGCTCCCGAGCGGACTGTTGTGCCGCCGTTCGTCGCGCCGAGGGCGCTGGCCGTGCCGATGCGGACCACGCCGTTTGAGATGTCGGTCGCCCCTGTGTAGGTGTTGTTGCCGGAGAGGGTCAGGGTGCCTTCGCCGATCTTGTTGAGGCCACCTGTATTGACTAGACCGCCGCTGATAGTCAGATGGTTTCCAACGGCACCTGCATCGGCGGTCAGGGTGCCATCGAGGTAAATCTCGTTGTTGAAGGTGGCGCTGCCGGAACCATCAAGTCCTATCGTGCGCCGTGCGCTGCTTGTGTTGGCCGCAACGTAGATCGAGTTACTCACCGTTACCCCGTTGCTGGCGAGGACCGCCACATTGTTGGCCTGGACGACATCTCCCACGTTCAGGCCGAGGTCGATGCCGCGGTTGGCGGTCGAGGCGTTGGTGCCGAGGGCGGAGGAGTTGGCCAGAACGACGGTGCCGTCACCGATCTGGATCTGGCCGGCGTAGGTGCTAGCTGTGCCGCTGAGGACGAGGGTGCCCGCGCCGGCCTTGCCGAATTTGGTCGTGGCCGTGGTGCCTCCATTGGTGTTCGAGAGGTTGGCGTTGATGGTAAAAACCTTGCCGTTGGTCACGTTGACCACCCCGGCGGTGGAGGCGTCGGCGATGGCGAATGCGTTGGTGCGTGTGGTTGTGTCGTTGACCTGAAGGGTCGAGGTGTTAGCCGCGCGCCCCAGTTCGAAGGTTCCCGTGCCGAGGTTGTTGGCGTTGGTAATCGTGATCGTTCCTTCACGCAGCAGGAGGCGACCGGTCAGGCCAGTGGTGTTGTCGCCCAGCAAGATCAGGTTGCCGGTGTAATCCTTGAAAATAGCGCCGTTATTGAGGTTGTGACTGAAGCCGGAGAGAGCGTTGCTGATGATGACGGTGCCGTTGCCGCCGATGTAGAGGGTCCGGTTGGTTGCGCTGGAAACAATGCCGCTCAGCATCAAGGTCTGGCTTCCGTAGGCATTGATTCGTGCTTCCCCGGCGTTGACGATCACGTTTCCTGCCCAGTTGTTGCTGCCCGAGATGCTGGCCAGGCTGGCGTCGAAAAAGCTGCCGTGGCCCACGCCGTTCAGGGTCAGGGTTTCGTTGCTGACCGTGATGCCGTTTGAAAGCAGCAGGCTCGCTCCGGCACTGACCGTCGTGCCCGCGCTGGTTGCGCCGAGCGCACTGCCGTGGGAGAGCGTCAGGGCGCCCGCGCTCACCGTGGTGGTGCCCGAGTAGCTGTTGCTGGCAGCGAAGACGACCCGCGAGTTGTTGATGCTCGTCAAATTGCCATCGAAATTGTTGGTGCCGACCACGATGGGCTTGTCGCCCTTGATCTCACCATTGAAGCGGATCGTGCTGCTGGTGTTGGTGCCGCCGATGCCGAGGACCGAGGTGCTGTTGGTTACCTCGACGGTGCCGCCAAAGGTCAGGCCCCCGGTGCTCCGCGTGAAAATAAACATGGCGTTCGCGCTATCCGTGCGGCGGAACGAGAGGTTCATGTTGAGGTTTTGCCCGACCGAGGAATCACTGAGAAGGCCGCCTGCACCCCCTGCGAAGTCAAGAAGATGAACATCGTTGCCACCCAAGGTGTAGGTGGTGCCGCCGCTGAAATACATGCGCCACTGACTTTGCGGCGAGGAGAGGTCATTCCAACTTGTCGCGTTGCCCCCTCCGGTCCACTGCGGTTGGCCGTAGCCATAGGCCACGCTCCAGTTGGCCGAGTCACTCCAATTGGTTCCGCTGCCCTGCCATGTGGGATAAACTTGGGCTCTTGCTCCCAGTGTGGATACTAGGGCGATGATGGCGGTGGCGGAAGCGACCAAAAGCGGGCGCAGACTGCGTGTGCGGCGGGTGGTAGCCCGGGAGGAGATGACGATGGAGGGGGTATTTTTCATGGATTTACGTGGGGAGGTCGGGGGTGGAGGGATGACGATAAGGGTTGGGATGGGTTAAAGACTATACACTCTACACACTTTTGCTGTTGATCAAGAGAATTTTTGTAGTTATTTGCCAAATGGTGCTGGTTCCGGCGATGGGTGCGGAGGGACTGTTATCGTCCGCTGATGAGAAGCATTTCATCGAGAGTAATGGAGGAGAGGTCCTTGGCGCTCAGGGTGGCCAGCGGGTGGTCGACAGCGGAGCCAACGGCGAGCACGCGCATGCCGGCGGCGGCACCGGCCTCTACTCCAGCGCTAGCGTCCTCGACCACGAGACAGCAGTTGGGCGCCATGCCGACGCGTTGTGCGGCGAGGGCGAAGACCTCGGGGTCGGGTTTGGAGCGGGTGATGTGGGTGCCGTCAGCCACGGCCTCAAAAGTGTCGCCCAAGCCGATGGCGCGCAAGATGGGCCCGGCGTTCTTGCTGGAGGAGCCGATGGCAATTTTCACGCCGCGGGACTGCAGCCCCTCGAGAACATCGGCCACGCCCGGCAGCAAGTCCTCCGGAGAGAGGCTCTGGAGCAGCCCGCGGTAAATGGTGTTTTTCTTCTCCGCCATTTCCTGCTTTTGCTCCTCGGTGTAGGTCTTGGCCGCCTTCTCCAGCAGGATGTCGAGCGATTCCATGCGGCTGACGCCGCGGAGACGTTCGTTGTCCTCACGGTCGAAGGAGATGCCCTCGGCTTCCGCCAGCTCTTTCCATGCGAGGTAGTGGAACTCGTCGGTTGAGACAATGACGCCGTCGAGGTCGAAGATTACTGCTTTGATTTCTTTCATAATTTTAGGAGTGAGGTGGATCGGTTCAGGCCGCAGCGACGGGGCTGGAGCTAACCTCGAGGCCATCGGCGAGGAGGTGTGAAGCCCCGTTGAGGATGAGCTGGGCGGGGGCCAGTCCCTCTGCCCCTTCGACCGAGATATGGTGGACGTCGTGGGTGAAATAGAGGTTGAGAATGTAGCCGTAGAAGACGATGCGCAGCTTGACCAACGACCATTCCTCGGGCAGGCGCGGCTCAAAGGCTATGGCGTGATCGAGGAGACGCATCCCGAGAAACCCGTAAACCACCGTTTGCCACGTGCCGCCGAGCGCCGCGGCGTGCAGCCCGTCTTTGGTCGCACCCCGCAGATTGTCCAAGTCGAGCCCGGCGGCTTTGAGGAAGTAGTCGTAGGCCTGCTGCGGGCGGCCGAGTCTGGTCGCGATGATCGAGTGCGTGTTGTAGCTGAGCGAAGAGAAATGGAGGGTCATGGGCTCATAGAAATCGTAAGCCCCCGCCATTTGCTCGGTCGTGAACTCGTCCTGGAGCAGAAACATGGCGAGAATCACATCGGCCTGTTTGACCACGCGGTGGGTATGCCTCATGGCGTAAGCTTCGTCGGCCGTGAGCCCGTCGAAGTTGAGCGGTTTCTTCGCGACGAGAAACTCATCCTGCAGCGGGAAGTCGTGCCCGGCCACGTTCGGCACGGCGAGACGGTCAGCCGCGTCCTGCCAGGACGAAATTTCGCGGGTCGTGATTTCGAGACGCTCGACCAGTTGTGCCCCCTCCCGCGGGTAGAGCTCGGCGATTCTTCGCACCCAGCGGGCGGCCAGTCGGAAGTGTCGGCGTGCCATCAGGCTGGCGTAGCCATTGTCCTTGCCATGCTTGTCGAGCTCATCGGGCCCGACCGTGTCGTGCAGATGGACCACGCCGTCCGCGTCCTCCTCGATCCGCGACATCCAGAAACGGGCGCTCTCGGAGATGATTTCCAAACCCTTGTCCAACATGAACCCGGTGTTTCCCGTGGCGCAGACATACTGATCGACGGCGTAAGCGATGTCGGCGTTCTGGTGCCAGAGATACTCGCCGATGCCCCACGGACCTTGTTCGTTGCCTTCGTCGGAATCCGTCATCCAAGGAAACGCCGCTCCGGGGCCACCAAGGTGCTTGGCATTGCGGCGGGCGCCATCAAGCGTGCGGTGGCGGAAGGCCAGAAGATTTTCCGCGACCTGCGGATGGGTGTGCAGGTATTGCGGGAGCAGGAAGGCCTCACTGTCCCAGTAATAGAGACCGTGGTAACGGTTGTAGGCATAGGCCCGCGCCGGGATGCTCATGTTGGCAGTATGGAGCGGGGCCATCTGGAGCATGCTGAACGTGGCATAGCGCAGGTAGGCTTGATCGCGGGCCGGGCCATCAATGATGACATCAGACATCGACCAGAGGTGTTCCCAGACGCTTTCCGATTCGGCCAGGGCGACATCAAATCCAGATCTGGCGGCATCGGAGGCGATTTCTGCGGCGAGTCCAGGCACGCGGGCTGCTTTGACGCTATCGCGCGAGCTGACAACCGCCACCACATGGGTGACGGCTGCAGGTGTCTTCTGATCGAGTTTCACGCTCACCGTCTGACCCATCGCGGCCGGCGTCGGACTAGACAGGGTGCAGAGGCCACCGAGGATCTCCGAGGCCACAGATACGGTATGGCCGGTCCCGCGGGTCGTCACAGTGAGCGCGCCCGCGCCGTTCTTGCCGGCTGTCATCTGCGGCTTCTCCAGCACTGCCTGCGGGAGGTGCGGAAGAGTCCGCTCGCCACAGCGGAAAAAGGCAGGTGTCGCGCCATCAAGTGCGAACCGCATCACCGCGCTGCCACTCCAGTCGAGCGCTTCCAAGGTGATCTGCTGGACGGCCAAGTGCGGCACCGCAGCGGAAAGGAACCGCCGGAAGAGCAGGCGGGTGCGCCGGCCGCGCGGGCTCTCCCACTCGATGGACCGGGTCAGCAGCCCGTTGCGCATATCGAGAGAACGCAGGAAGCTGACGATGCGCCCCTCCGACATCCGAAACGTCTCCCCATCCAACTCGATGGCGCAGCCGAAAACCTCCGGCAACGAGATCATGGTGAGCAATGGCCAGGATGGCACAATCTTGACCTGCTTGGCTGCCGCCTCGTCCACATGGGCAAAGACACCCCCGAGATAGCCCTCGCGATGCGTTTCCAAACCGGCATTGGATTCCTCGGTGTAGCCACGCACACCCATGTAACCGTTGGATTGGGTGAAGATGGTTTCGCGGTAGAGGTTGTCCGCCGGGGTCCAGTCGTTTTGTGTCAGAACCCACGGGTCGCCTTGGGCATACCAAGGTTCGTTGGAGGATGTCTTTTTCATGGTGTTGGTGAGGGAGGTGTCAGGCCGCTATCTGACTTGACGTAGCGGAGAAGAATGCCGTTGCCGGGGGGAGTCATCTCGGCGTGGTTGTGGCCCTGCAGCTCGTAAAGGGTGGTCCGCAGATGACCGACGAGTTTCATCATCCGCATAAGGTAGGCGTTCTCCTCATAGCGCCCGAACAATTCGAGTTCACGGTCGCCGGTGATCAAGACGAGAGGCGGCGCGTCCTTGCGCACATGATAAAGAGGGGCTAGGTCGTCGATCTCGGGCCGGAGATTACTGCCGCCGCGCTCCTGCCGCACGGTGAAGTGGGTTATGGCCTGGCCGCTCAGGGGAATGATCCCGGCGAGTTTGTTCGCGTCGATCCCATGCGCCGCGAGGTATTTCTGGTCCAGCCCGATCATGGCGGCGAGGTATCCGCCCGCCGAGGCTCCGCTTGCATAGATGCGGTCCTTCGATCCGCCGTATTTTTCGATGTTGTTGAAGACCCATGCCATGGCGGCCGCAGCATCCTCGATGTAGACCGGCGCCTTGACGGTCGGGCTCAAGCGGTAGCCTGGGGCGACGATGATCACGCCTTGGTTCTTCAGCTCGACCGGGATGAAGCGCTTGCCCTCGGTGAGCCCGCCGCCATGGAACCAGACGATGACAGGCAGGTCCTTGCCGCCCTCCGGGTAGTGGATGTCGAGAACGCAGCGTTCCTTGGTTGCTTCATCCGCCCCGGCGGCTTCGCGGTAAGGCACACCCTCCACAGTCTTCTGCGGTGCCAGCGGCGCATCCGCCGCCCGGCAGGGAGCGGGCGCGAAGGCCATCAAACTGGAAATGACCAGTGGCAGGAGGGAGGACCGCATGACTCCGCTAAAAAGCCACAGCCGACGGCGGGGGCCAAAGCGTCAGCAACTTTACCTAAAGCGATCCGGGACGATTCAGCCAGCGGAGCCCAAGGCGGCGGCCGGCGCAAAGGGAGTTACTGTCACGGCCACGGTGCCGTGGTCTCCAGCTTGAAGAAGGTGGCGGGAGCGCTCACGAGGGAACGGACCACAACGGTTTCCGTGCCGTCGTAGTTGTCCGTCGGCGGCCCCACCTCCTCGAGGAGGTTTGTCCCGGCCTGCCAGTCGGCCGGAGCGAGGGACATGGTGCAGAAGACGCGGTAAGTGACACCGTCCGCGAGATAGCCTCCCGCCGAGACAGAGCTTCCGGCCCCGCCGGCGCGGCGGCGGAACTCGAACAATCCTGGGGCCGGACTTTCGCTCAGGCGCGGGACAACGTTGGCAGCCTGCGATGAGGTGGGATCGAGACCGAGGGCAAACTCCATGAGGTTAGAGAGCCCGTCTTGATCATAGTCCGCCCCGGGTGCTGACGACGGGGAAGCCGGGTCGGGGAACCACATGTTTTGCCATTGCGACCAAGCCGGGTTGGAACTCTGCGCGGTGAGCGTCATCTCGTCGAAAGTTCTCACACTGCCGCTGTTCGCCATCAAGCGCAGCACGTAGGCGCCGCTGGTCGAGGCGAGAACCGGTGTTTGCAGCGCGAACGGGGCGCCGATGGTCAGCGCCTGAGGGCCGGACACCTTGGTCCATGCCGTCGAGATCGCGCCCGTGGTGACGCCAGTGAGCTGAGCGCTCCGGGCCACGTCGATCGTGACATCGCCACCGGCGGAAACGAAGGGAGCAGGGGCACCAAACCCGCTACCCTGCAGTTGGTCAAAAGTTGCCGTGCTTAGAACCCCGCTGTTGTGGCTGGTCACGGCCAAGCCAATGTAAACTGTGCCGCTCATGGCGGGTGCCAGCGCCGTGCCGATTTGCGTCCAGACAACTCCATCGGTCGACCGAAAGGCTGCGATGCTGCCACCCGTGCGGACCAGCCGCAGCCATAAGCCGTAGCTATAGGTTCCGAGTGCCTGGTGCAAACTCACGCCATCCGTCGCCGGGCGATGCTGCAGGGCCAGACCGTTTCCAGTCGTCCCAGCCAGAAGCACATGGGTGGAGCCGGGGGACAACGAATCCCGGATCATGATGCCGGCCTTGGCCCAGTCGTGCGTCCAGCTCTGGCTGAGCAGGCGCGCCTGGATGAAACCATCACCCTCGAGTTGGGCATAGCGGAAGTGAAAGCCATCGGCGTTGTCCCAGATGTCTGCGCCGGACCCGGCCATGGTCCACCCTGCGCTGTTCTGCACGCTGCTGCCGACTGCACCGACGCTGCCGATGTCCTGCCCCGTGCCCGAGGCCGGCACGCCGTGGGCCACCGCAAGATCTGACGAGCTGACCAATTCCCCATCGGAAACCGTGAGGCGAAGGACGTAGTTGCCGGTAACGTCAAAGGCGACACCCGTGGAGGGGAGTGACGCATTGTCAAAGCGGACTGTGCCCCCGGAGGGCGCCGTCACCAGTGACCATTGCGCGGTGAGGGCGGCGGTGACGGGCCGGGCGTCATCGGTGATGGTGGCATCAAGTTGCAATCCGATGCCCGCTGGCAGGGCAACAGCAGCCGGAAGCCCGAGCGTGATCGTCGGCGCGGTGTTCGCCTGGGCAACCACCAGAAGGGTGTCGCTCACGTCGGTGCCGCCTGCCGTCTCGACCCGGATGAGCGCATCCACGGCCGCAGCGGGCACTGTGGCTATCAGCGTGTTGTCATCAATCACCATGAAGGATGCCGCATTTTGCGCACCGAACTGCACCAGCTTCGTGCTGCCCAGGTGGCTGCCGGAGATGGTGACGACTGCTCCGCCGGAAACGGTGGTGGGAGTAAATGAACTGATCACGGGCGGTGGCGGCGGAGGTCCGGTGACGAGGAAATTGACCGATTGGTTGTTGATGCCAGCCGAGGAGGTGTTCTGGTCCAAAGCGGCCGTGCCCGCCGAGGCTGCGGTGATGAGTGTTCCCAGCGGCACGGCGGAAAAGGAGGTCGCGGTAAAGAGGATGTTGCCGAAGGCAGGTCCGCCGACCGTGCCGATCTTACTGAACCTGATCCCCTGATACCTGGTGGACGAGATCGTGTTCAGGTCGAAGCGGATGTTCTTCACGTCATCATACCAAGTTTGCAGATCAATGGCGCCCGTTTGCTCGTTGAAAATCGTCAGGCTCCCCGTGCGTTCGAGCGTGTTTTCGTAGATCTGGATGAGTTGCGATCCGAAGGGATACCCCTTGAGAACACCCCCCTCGTAGATGAAGACCGTGTTGAGGCGGATGCCGGGTCCAGCCACCTGGTCGCGCACGACGTTGTGATGAATCTCGTGGCCCTCGCCGCCAAAGACACCGATGCCGCCGGCGCGGAAACCGCACTCGATCGTGTTGTAACGAAACTGCTGATTGAGCGTTGTTGGCTTGTTGTTGTTGCGACCCGAGGCCCAGGAAGCGACACCGTCGTCCCCTGCCCCGCGGATATGGCAATTCTCCACCACGGAATTGCGCGTGCCGCTGGCGTAATTGATGCCGTCGGCGAACGTGTTGCGCAGGCGGCAATTCCGGATGACCAGACCGTCGGTGTAGATGTCTCCGTTGTTCGTAAAATCCGCGATCCACGCGCCCACTTCGGTCTGGTCGACCCAGACGTTTTCAATCAGCGAGCCCGTGCCCCAGGTGCCCTTGAGTCCCTTGTAGCCGTTGCTGCGCGTTGTCTGGGCGCCCTTGAGATAAAGATCGCGAACGGTGATGTTGCTGCCGTTTCCCCCCACTCCCCCGTAAGCTTGGCCGGCGTAGGGCGTGGCGGCCACGCGGGAGAAAATCAACTCGGTCTGCCACATTCCGGCACCTTGCAGCTTGAGGTTGGACGGGAGGATGAGTTCCTCCTCGAGGCGGTAGGTTCCAGGTGGCAAGTAAACGCCTTTGCCTTGAATTGCGGCGGCGGCGATGCAGTTCTTCAGGGCCGTGGTGTCATTGGCCACCCCGTCGCCCTTCGCACCGTAGGGGGCAGCCGTGACCGTGAGGTAAGCCACAGGGTCAGGGACGGACACCATCGTGGCGGTTTCCGTCTCGACCAGATCAATCCAGGTCATGGTGTCGCCGTTCTCGCGGCGGAACTCGATGGTATCGCCAGGCTGCAACGAGACGCCCAACTTGATCCGCGTCTCACCGTAACGCTTGGCCGGGATGCGGCCCGCCGCCGGGGTTTGGTGCTCCGTGCCTTGGCTGTCGAAGTAGACCCACGACTGCGCGGAATCGACACGCACCTTCTGCGAGGTCACGTTGCCTGTGCCGTCAGCGGTCCTGAGAGTGATCGTGCCCGCGTTGCCGTTCGCCACGCTGAAGCGGAGGGTCATCACGTCGGCGGCCTCGCTGGCGGTCCACCGGACATAGCTGCCGAAGTCATTGAGCAAAATCACCCCCCGCTTCTGCGCCTCCGCCGCCAGCGGAACTGGACCTTCGCTGTAGGCCGAGCGGATCACGCCGGCCGGCGGAGTGATGACGGTGTAATTGTCCTCGTCGTAGTTTGTCCAAGGAGTCACCGCCCCACGCGGCAACTGCGGGAGAATCCAATCCTGTGCCGGGTTGTTCGCATCCGCAGGACCCACGGAGGGCGGTTGGCCCTCGGCCCCGGCCAGCAGCGCGGTCTGGGTTCCGTTGACGCGGAACCGGGTGACCTGGCCGCCGGGGGTCGTGATCGTTTCCATTTTCCAGGTCTGCCGCGGGTCTTCCGGGTTCCACGCCACCGTCGTGACCGGCCCGGTGTCCGTTGTCGCGCGCAGGGCCTCACCGGTCTCGCGATTCCTGATCCAGACGACCGAGTCGTCAGAGCGCGAGAGTAGATGCCAATGGCTGCGAAGGTTCGTGAGCGGAGTGTTCCCCATGCTCTCCAGCACGCCATTCGCCGGGCTGAGGATCGCGCGCCCGGTGGAGGGGTTCTGCACCCGCACATAGACGATGCCCCGCCCATCAAGCGGTCGCACACCCTCAATGATCTGCATCGAGTTGAGGTAGCCATGACTGCCGTTGGCTCCACGCACCCGCAGGTAGATGGCTCCCCCGGCACTGGGTTTGACGCTGGTCAGCGTGGCCACAAAGCTGCGGTTGTGCTGGCCGGGCGAGCCGGGCGTGTGGACGTCAAGCCGAGCGGATCCTGAGAGCAGGGTGTAACCGGCGTCCGTGTAAGCCTCGTAGATCGTGGTGCTGTCGGTGTTGAATTTGCGCGAGCCGAACAAGACCAACGTGTAGGTGAGCAGCGGGTCGAGCCCTTGGATGGCGAAACGGAAGTCTGCGCCGGTGGCGAGGTCGGTGGCCACGTAGTCGAAGGCAGCCTCCTTGATTCCGAGGGGACCGAGCGCCGCCGCATCAATGTCGGTGGCCGCGATTTCCGCAGCCGTAGGTGGATTGGAAGTTGTGCCGGCCGGGCCGTTGTAGCTGTCGGTGCCGAACGGTGTGCTGAAGCCGAGGCTCAAAAGGCTGTTGGTCTGCCCGGTCTTGTCAACCAGCCCGTTCAGTTGCGAGGACGGACGCGGGATTCCGTTCCAATGGTTCCCGTTAAGATCGGGGCTGGGGACATCAACGCCGCGGAAACTTTGCGAACTGCCGAAATCAACCAAGTAGGTCCTGGCCTGCGCATAGTCAGCCAGCCCAGCCCAAAGCGCGCCCAGCACGGCGAGGAGCAGGCCGAGTTGACGGGGGGCGGGCATGGGAGGTTGGGGCGGGCGGATTTATTAGTCCGAGGGACGGGCTTCGGCCCCCAGCCTGAAAATACACCCTATACAATGCAGGTCAAACAGACCCCTGGTTGCTCCGCAGACTCGCGCCTCAGGGGGCGAGGGTCGCCTTGACGCGCAGGTTGTTCTTGGGGCCCACACCGCGTGCCACGCTGTAGATACGCCGCTCGCACCCGGCGGGAACGCCGGCCTGGTTCGGATCCGCGATGAAGGTCACGCCGGCAGTGGACCAGGGGCCGAGGGCCAGGTTTTCCGTGGCCTCGCCTTGCACTGTCAGAGCGGGATCATTGGTGCGCACAATGACGGTCAGGGTCAGTGTGGTCGGGCTCAGCGTGGTGGTCTCGGTCTCGCCGTCGTTGGCTGTCGGGCTGCTCGCGCCGCCGAAGGCATATTTCGCGACCAACGCGGTAGTCGGGGGCATCCCCCCGCTCCAGCCGGCGAAGGTGCTGCCGGAAAGCTCGACCAACATCAGGGCATTGAGGTAGCCATCGCCACCGTTCGCCCCAGTGAACCCGACATAGATGATGCCATTCGTCTGCGGGGAGACACTGTCCAGCACCGCCACGCGGGACTGGTTGTGGGCGCTCCCCACGCCGATCAGCAGATCGGTGGACACGACCGGCGTGGTGAAGGTTCCATCCGTGTAAACCGTGTATCTCGTGGTGTCGTCGTTGTTGAATTTGTGCGAACCGAAGAACGCCAGCTGGTAGGACTTGGCCGGGTTCAAGTTCTGGATCTGGAACGTTGAGTTGACGTAGTAATCGAATGCGCCCGGGAGGGAGCCACCGAGGGGCCCGAGCAACCCGGAATTGATCTGGGTCGCGTCGATCTGCGGTTGGGTGATGGGGTTGGTGGTGGGTCCGGCAGGACCATTGTAGCTGTCCGACGCCCCCACCGTGGTGAATCCGAAATTCACCGAGGTGGGTGCACCGGTCGTGTTCACGAGATTTGTCCAGAAGGCGAGATTGTTGACGCTGTTCCAGAAGTTGCCCTTGGTGTCGGCCCCAACTTGGCTGGCCCCGCGGAAGCTGTTGGTGTTGCCGAGGTCGATCAGCACCCCGGTGCCGGCGGCTGGCGTGAACGGGACCTCCTCGATGCTGAGGGAGTTCAGGTAGCCTTTGGTCGAGTCGTTCACCCCCTCCCATTGGACATACAGGACGGTGTTGAGGTTGGCCGGCGCAGTCACCGTGATGCTGGCCGTGGCATTCGGGTTGCCGTCGCCATTGGTCGTTCCGGTCGTCAGCGTCGCCTGACCCAGCAAAGCGGAGTAGCCCGAATCACTGTAGACGCTGTATTTCGTCTGCTCGTTGCCGGCGGCGACAAACTGCTTCGTGCCGTAGAACGTCAGCGTGTAAACCTGTCCGGCCGTAAGTTGCTGCAACTCGAGCCTCCCGACGTTCTGCCCGGAGTTCGAGGCGAAAAAGTCGATGGCAGCCTCGGCCACGCCCAGATCACCGAGCGCGGGCTTGTTGATCTTAGCATCCGCTTCGTCAATCTTGACCTGCGGCATGGTGGGGACATTGGTCGCGTCCCACGTCGTCGCCCCGACGATGCTGTTGTAGCTGTCGGTGCCCCCGATGGCCGTCGGCGCGTAATCGATGGTGGTGGGCACGCCGTTCGTTGCGATCAGGTTGCTGGTGAAGCCGGTGCCCACGCTGTTCCAGTTGCCCGGCGTGCTCACGCAGCCGTAGGTTGGGTTGTTGCCGAAATCAATCAGCACCTTGGTCTGGGCGAGCAGCGGACCGGCTTGGGCGAGAAGAACGACGGTGGCGGCAATGAGAGGAAGACGAAACGGACGGAGGAGGGAGGATTTGTTCATGGGGGGGACTTGACTGCCACAGCATACCACGCGACAACGCACAAGCACGGCGATCTTGACTTTATGTAAAGCAGCGGGAGGATGAAGCCATGTCCCGCCCCCCCGGCCCGGGAGCCACCCTCCGCGAGATCGCCCTGAAGGCCGGGGTGACGCGCATGGCTGTTTCGCTCGCCCTGCGGGGGAAACCCGGCGTCTCCGCAGCGACCCGGAGGAAGATCACGCGCCTGGCCAAGCAACTGGGCTACCAACCGGACCCGGAGGTCTCAAAATTGCTCGCCCGCATCCGCAGCCGGCCGACGACGGAAACGCGAGCCTGCCTCGGTCTGCTGACTTCCGGACTGCGGCGCGGCGATTGGAGAAAGTTCGCAACCGAGCGCAAGTATGTCGAGGGTGCGACGCTTCGTGCGCAGCAATATGGCTATCGCCTGGAGGAGTTCTGGCTGAACGAACCAAACCTTAGTCCCGACCGCCTCGGCAACATCCTCTGGAGTCGCGGCATCGAGGGCGTTGTCATCGCCCCGCTGCAGGGGAGCCTCTCGGGTGAGGTTTCCCGGACCCTGGATTTCGACTTCAGCCGTTTCGCCGCCGTGGAGATCAGCGAGACCTTCGAGGCCCCCGACCTCGACCGCGCCATCCACGACCAATACACCGCGATGCAGAAGTGCCTCCTCGAATTGGGAGCTCTCGGTTACACCCGCACCGGCCTCATCATCGAAGAGTCGCTCGACCTGCGGGTCAACGGCAAGTGGACAGCCGCCTTTCTCGAGCACCGCCACCGGCACGGCGCGGACGGCCTCCTCCCTCCCCTCACCATGGCGCGGGCGCGGCAGGAAAGCTTTGACCGCTGGTTCGACCGTCACAGCCCCGAGGTGATTGTCAGCGTCGACCGCTTTGCCCTGCCGTTCCTCCGGGCGCGGCGCTGCCGCATCCCCCGCGACGTGGGCTATGCCTCGCTCGATCTCGACGGCGAGGAAACGGAAGGCGAAAGCCTCAGCGGCATCGACCAAAACTCCACGCAGGTCGGCGCTACTGCGGTGGATATGCTGGTGGCAGCCATCCAACGCGGTCATCGCGGAATCCCGACCCGCCCGGTGCGAACGGAGATCAAGGGGACCTGGCGCGAGGGAGCCAGCACGCGGCGCCAGACAGCCAGAAGGAGGTAAGGCGCGTCTTTACGTATAGCGACCGGGTCTTTGCTCTGGCGGAGTGCAACGGCTGGCCTACGAACGAATGAAAGCCCCCCCCTGTAGCCTGATCGTGGCCGTCGGCTTGGCCGCGGGATTGGGCGGGTGTCGAGAACACCCGCCGGAATCACCGGCGTTTCCCTGGATCAAGTATCAGGCCGAGGAGGCCCAGACCACGGGCGTCGTCCACGGCCCTTCGCGCCAATACCTCACGCCCGAAGCGGAAGCCTCCGGCCGGAGTTTCGTCCGGCTGGAGAACCCCGGCGAGCACCTCGAGTTTGCCGCCGGCGGACCCGCCAACGCTCTGGTCGTCCGGTATTGCCTGCCGGATTCAGCCACCGGCGGAGGAAAAGATGCGGCGCTGGATCTCTTCGTGAACGGCACTCTGCGCCAAAGCATTCCATTGACCTCACGCCGCTCCTGGATTTACGGGCCTTTCCCTTGGTCAAACGACCCCAGCCTGGGCGAGGCGCATCAATTTTTCGACGAGGCTCAGGCGTTGATCGGGGACATCCGGCCAGGTGACGTCGTCCGCCTGCAAATGAACGAGACCGCCAGCGCACCCTACTGTCTGGTGGACTTCGTCGATATGGAGCAGGCTCCTCCGCCGCTCAAACAGCCGGAGGGGAGCCTTGCCCTCACGGATTTCGGCGCCGTGGACGGAGATGGGAAAGACGATTCCGCCGCCCTCCTTTCCTGTCTGGCCGCGGCCCGCCAGACCGGGCAGCCAGTATGGATTCCGCCGGGACGGTTCGCCCTGAATGGACCCCGCATTAAGCTCGGCGGCGTGAAGATTTCTGGCGCCGGGATGTGGCACTCAAGGCTGACCGGACCGGGCACGATGTTCGAGGGCATCGGTGAGCCGGTCGCGGTCTCCGATCTCGCCATTTTTGGAGACGTGGACCGTCGGGTAGACGATGTCCCGGAGAATGCCTTCCACGGCAACTTCGGCGATGGATCGACCTTCGAACGTCTGTGGATCGAGCACTTGAAATGCGGTTTCTGGACAACCCATGGCACATCACATCTCGCACTCCGCGACTCGCGTCTGCGCAACTTGATGGCCGACGGGGTGAATCTCTGCGATGGCACAACGGATTCTGTGGTGGAGCGCTGCCACCTCCGCAACACGGGGGATGACGCCCTGGCCACCTGGTCGCCAACCTCGCCGGATGCGGGCGGCCACGCCAGCGCGCGGAACGCCTTCCTTCATAATCTGATCGAACTCCCGTGGCTGGCCAATGGCATCGCGATCTACGGCGGGGCGGATCACATCGTTCGCGGCAACGAGATCCGTGAGACGGTCTTCTCCGGTTCCGGCATTCTGATCAGCTCGGGGTTTGGTGCCATGCCGCTGAGCGGCACCATCGTCGTCGAAGACAATGTCATCATCGGCACCGGAGGCGACAGCCACATCGGCGAAAAGGTCGGAGGGCTCTGCTTTCAAGGCCGGGATTCCGACATGGTGGCGTCGATTGTCGTGCGGAACCTGCGGATTGAAGCCTCGAAGGACTCAGCCGTGACCTTCCACGGGCCCAAGGCCATTCGCAATGTGCAAGTCGACGCCCTGCTCATTGAGGGTGCCGGCGAGGCGGGGATCAAAGTGATGCCTAAAGCCAGGGGTTCCGCGCGCATCGGGCAGATGCAGGTGCACGGCGCGCCCGGGGGCGAACTGCAAAACGAAGCAGGGGAGAAGTTCGTCGTGACCCGCGGGGCTGCGGGCACGGAGAAACAATGAGCAGGCTCCCGCAGGCTGCGAACCCGGGGAGGCATGACATGTTTACGTATAGTTTTCTTTCTATTCGGTCGTAGCCTGCCCTGTGCTTCACTGCCTCCGTGAAATCATTCCCTCCCCCCATGAAAACCATTGTCACCTTCTCATCCATCATCCTGATCTTCCTGCTCACCACGACCGGACTGCGTGCGGCGGGAACTTACAGCGCGTCCCTCAAAGCCGGAGACGATGCGGCAGGCGCGAACAATTACGATGCAGCCATCACCGAGTTCGAGAGCGCGCTTGGACAAGCGACCAACCCCACGGAGAAGGCTCTGGCTCTCGGCAAGAAGGCCATGATGCTTGCAGCCAAGCAGGATTATCAGGCGGCCAAAACCGCCGCAGAGGACGCATTGAACACCTCCGGTGCGATTCAACCGGTGGCGGAGGTCACAGCGCTGGAGGCCTTGGCCACCTGTCAGATGAAGCTCGACGAAAACTACCCGGAGGCTCTCGTCACCCTTGATCGGGCGGCTGCCCTCAGCGGTGTGGACTGGGCCAAGCCGTCCATCATGATGAAGCGCGGCGATTGCCAGCGCCAAACCGCCGATTTTTCAGGGGCCATCGCCAGCTATGAGGCGGTTCTCGCCATGCCCGAGGTATCGCCCGGCTTCCAGGGGGTGGCGTGGCTGAATATCGGACTAACCCACCAATACAACCTCCTGGACAAAGCGAAGGCACGCGAAGCGTATGCCAAGGCGGTCGCCTTGAACCCCGGTCTGCAGGGCGAAGTGGACGGCCACTTGGCCAAGTTGCCATAGGTTGCCCTGCTCAGGCAGGAACGCGCCCCTGATCACGATGAGTTTCTCGAAGGTCGCGCCTTTCTGCCTCGCTGCTTTACTCTTGGCCTTTCTCCCCGGCTGCAAGCCGCCGGGGGGGCAGACCGGCACACCCCAAGCGCCTGCGCAACCGGAGGAAGTCACCGCCACGCCCCAACCAACACCCACACTCCAGCCAACGCCTGAACCCCCGCCGAAGCCCGAGGCCAGTCCGAAATTGCCAACAACCGCCTCGGTCGCGCCCGCGCCGGTCTTGACCGCCCTGTCGGGGAAAGGCGTCAAGTCGGTCCTCATCCATTACATGCCTTGGTATGAAACCCCGGCGGGACGCGGCTCTTGGGGCGTGCATTGGACCGGCCATGAGCGGCAGCACAACCCTGATGAAACGAAGGAGAACGGCCTGCCCGACATCTGGTCGCACTACCATCCATTGATCGGTCCGTATGATTCCTCGGACCCGGATGCGCTGGAGTGCCAGCTGCTCCAGATGAAACTGGCCGGAGCGAACGGTGTAATCGTGGACTGGTATGGGGTCTATCCGGCCAATGATTTCCCCGCGATCCACGAGGCTTCCGAAGCCATGTTCAAAGCAGCGGGCCAACACGGGATGAATTTCGCGGTCTGCTATGAGGACCGGACTCTGACGATCCTGCTCGATCAGGGAAAAATCCAAGCAGAGGAGGTGCCAACCCTGCTGCGGACGGACCTCGAATGGGCTTCAACACAATGGTTCTCCGCGCCCCAATACTTCCGGCTTGAGGACAGGCCTCTTCTGCTGAACTTCGGCCCCATGCAGGTCAAGGACCGCGAAACGTGGGCGCAGGCTCTCGACCTGCCGGGCGGACGTCCTGCGTTCTTCGCCTTGCACCACTTGTGGCAAGGTGTGGGCGCGGACGGGGGGTTTTCATGGATTCACACGGAGCCCTTCGATGGCGAGCCAGGGCCGGAGGTCATCGGGCAGAAGCTGGCCAACACGCACAACTACCGCTCCAAGGACCCGAACCAATCCATCCCATCCGCCTACCCGGGCTACAACGACATCTACGAGAAAAGCTACCACGAGCCACTCGAACGGCGTGAGGGTCGCACCATGCGCGAGACGCTGCAGACCGCGATGAATGGTCCCTGGCCGGTGGTGCAATTGGTCACATGGAACGATTACGGCGAGGGCACGGTGATCGAACCAACGCACGAGGACGACTACGATGCCCTTGAGGCCATACAGGAGGCCCGCCGCAAAGAACTCGGCGATGCGTTCACCTTCAGCACCGATGATCTGCGCCTACCGGCGCGTCTTTACGCCTTGCGCAAGGCGGGGGGTGGACCCGTCGACCAAATGGATCTCGTCTCCGCCCATCTTGCGGCCGGACGCACGGCGGAGGCCAAGGCGCTTCTGGACGCCCTGGAAGGCGGCAGGCAACAGACGAGTGGTCAGGAATAGGCTTTCGGTGACCAGAAGGTTCCCCCCCCGACGATGAAAGCGAAACCCAGGCTGAGCTTTTGGCAGCTCTGGAACATGAGCTTTGGCTACATCGGGATTCAATTCGGCTTCGCCCTGCAGAGCACCAACCTGACCCGAATTTTCGAGACGCTCGGGGCGAAGCAGGACGAAATTCCTGCGCTGTGGATCGCGGCGCCCCTTTCCGGCCTGATCATCCAGCCGATCATCGGCTATATGAGCGACCGCACTTGGACACCCCTCGGTCGGCGCAAGCCCTATTTCCTCACCGGTGCCATCCTGGCTTCGCTGGCTCTGCTCGTCATGCCCAACTCGCCCGCCGTGTGGGTTGCGGCAGGCATGCTCTGGATGCTGGATGCATCGATCAACATCACGATGGAGCCGATGCGGGCGTTTGTCGGGGATATGCTGCCCGACGACCAACGCACGCAGGGCTTCGCCGTCCAGACCTTCTTCATCGGCACCGCCTCGATCGTCGGCTCTTTGCTTCCCTACCTCCTGACCAATGTTCTTCAGGTGTCCAACACGGCGGATCCTGGGATCGTTCCCCCCTCGGTCAGATGGGCCTTCTACGTGGGTGGCGCGGTCTACATTACCGCCGTGCTCTGGACGATATTCTCCACCAAGGAATACTCGCCGCAGGAACTGGATGCGTTCAGCGAGGAAGAGACAGGCACGGCCGCCAGGGAGGGGAAGGAACTGGCGCTCGACTCGGGAAAATACACCACCTCCGGCCTCGCACTGATTCTGCTTGGCCTCGTTGGCACCGGGCTGGTCTGGCATTTCGCCTGGGATCGCGCCCTCTACATTCTCTCCGTCGGCCTCGGGATCTACGGCGCATTGCAGTTGGTCGTCGCGCGGCTCTTTCGGCGCGGGAGCAGAACCGGGCTGGTGGAGATCATCTACGACTTGAACAACATGCCCGGAACCATGCGGCAACTCGCCGTGGTGACCCTGTTCACTTGGTTCGCCATGTTTGCCTGGATGATTTATTGCACGCCAGCCATCACCAGCTACCACTTCGGCACGAGCGACCCGCTCTCCCAAGCCTACAACGACGGCGCTGACTGGGTTGGGGTGATGAACTCGGTGGCCAATGGCATGGCCGCACTCGTTGCCTTCTCCCTGCCGGTCATCGCCCGCCGGACCAGTCGAGTAACCACCCATGCAGCCTGCCTCCTCATCGGCGCGCTCGGCATGATCTCCATGTATTTCTTCAAGAATCCCCACCTCCTGCTTCTGTCTATGGCCGCCCTTGGCGTCGCCTGGGCCGGGTTGCTCACCATCCCTTACGCCATCCTCAGCAGCGTGGTCCCTCATCGGAAAATGGGCGTCTACATGGGGATGTTCAACTTCTTCCTCGTCATCCCGCAGATCCTCGCTGCGGCCACCATGGGCCTGATGCTTCGCCACTGGTTCGACGGCCAGACCATCCTCATGATGGTGCTGGGCGGCGCCTCCATGCTCGTGGCGGCTGTCCTCATGCTCTTCGTGCAAGACCGCCCTGTGGCATAGGAAGGAAGGGCCGGGCCGCAGAACTTCCGCCGCCGCCAGGGAATCGAAGGGTTTACGTAAAGAACCTCGACCCCTTGTCACCGGTAGTGGGAGGGAAGATGCTGATCGAGTCAGACTCCCCCCGCGCATCGAATAATCGCGCCCGCCGCACTTTGACAGCCGGGGAAAGTGTGTAGAGTGTATATGATGCCCCCCCTGAAAAACCCGCCCAGAGATCTGGCCGCGCTTTGCGCCGTCGCCGCTCTGGCTTTTCTTCCTTCCGTGGCCCGTTCGGCGGTCACAGAGCGGGCCGACGACTATCTCCTCTCAGGCTCGAACTACAGCCTGACCATCAGCAAGACCAACGGCTCCGTCCTTTCTTTCAAAGGGGCACTGACCAACGACATCGCGACGGGAGGGGCAGAGGGGCTCTGGTCGGTCTCCTACACGAACAGCACCACGACCAATGGCAGCATCAACGCATCGTCATTCCAGACGGGCTCGGCCTCCAACTTCTTTCAGGCCTCAATCGCTGGCGACGGCCTCCTGCTCAACTACAGCAACAATCGGGTGGCGGTGACCGTGACCCTTTCAAACCGGGGCGATGGGGTGGACATGTCCGCGGCCGTGACCCCGGGCGGGGATGTCGGGGTGCTGGAGTTGACCCTGCCGGCCAAACTGCGTTTCGCGCCCTCGAGTGTGCAGCAGTTCATCGCGCCCTCGCACTCGAGTGACGGCGTGGGCGTGGCCTACAACGCCACGTTCTTCCAACTGCAGACGGAGACGAATGCAGCAACGTGGAAGAGGGTCGAGCAGGCCGACGCGGGACTTGGCTACCGCACTCTTTACGGCTCCGATCTGATTTTCACCAATGACACTCCGGTCGCTGTCTCCTTCACAACCAACGGCCAGACCTGGTTGGGCGCGACGGTCAGCGGCAACTGGAACAACTCTCAGACCGTGGTCAATCGCCCACCCGCTCCGGGGCAGGCCGACTTGGTCTTGATCGACTCGCCGAACGGACCGTATTTCTCCGGCAACCGCCTGGGCGGCGGAACCAACGCGGGCTACCTTCTGCGGCTCGGCGGCAGTGTCAACGGCTCGACCGCCGTCAACCGCTCTCTCGATGTCGTCTTGGCCGCAACGAAATACCTCGCCCAAAATCCTGGAACCAGGACGAAAGTCGGCGTGCTCAACATGGAGCGGGGCCCGGTTATCGGCGAGACCTGGCCATCCGAAGTGCGCACGGACCAATGGGTGGACGGACTGCGCGCCCTGCTACCCGGAGGTGTTGAGGTGGTGGAGATCCGGGACATGGCCGAGCTCGGAACTGCGGCCGCCGGACCCGACTACCTCGCGATCCTGAACCCTTACGGTGAGTTGGTTCCGGCCTCGCTGTCCAGTGGGGTAAACGGAACCGTCGCGAGCATACACAACTTTGTGCTTGGAGGGGGCAATTGGATTGAAGTCGGGGGTCACCCCTTTTTCTACGCGCTGCAGCCGGAGCTTTATTACTCGGTTGAGCTCCCCTACCCCGCAGCCTTCGCGGATTTCTACCAACTCGAGACCACGAACGGAAACGCCGCGCTTTTCGGTGTGCAAAATGTGCTCACGAATGCAAGCGCCCCCTGGACCACGAACAATCTCTTTGTCCCGGGGAACTTGTCTTGGGGGGCGGACGCCGCCGGAGGCTACTGCGAGCGGGGATTCGTCACCTATCTTGCCTCCGGTCAGGCGTGGCAGTCTCCGACCGTGCGGCTCGTGGTCGGCTACTCGGCCGCGGCGGCCCTCGGCCAATACTCGACGGCCAACGGCATCACGCGCGGTCTTGGCGACAAGATGTCCGCGCCTCTGCTTAGCGATTTCAAGCAGTCTCTCCTTATCCGCGCCTATGGCACGGCCAACCAGCTGACCGGCAGCATGCCGGACCTCCCCTCGCCCGCGCTTCTTCATTTCACGCAGTATTTGAAGGGCGGCTTCGACAAGGAATACCCGGACCACCTGCCGCCCAACGCGACCAACTTCGGCACCCCAGCTGAGTTTCTCGCCTTCCTCGCAACGGCAGACGGCGCCGGCATCCTGACCATGCCTTACGCAAATCCCACACTTTGGTGCGACAACCCGCGCGGTCCCACCTTCCTCGCCGCTGGCGACGCCCCGCTGGCCAGAAAGCCGGATGGTTCGTTGGCTGCGGAAATTTACTTCGGCGAGCCGGGCTTCGCGGCCACGCCATGGCATCCAGCCACCCAAGCGGCCAACCGCAAGACCATTGGCCTGTTCACTCCGGGTTCGCCGACGAACTACCCCGGCGAAACCCATTATCCGGTCGATTTCTTTTTCCAGGACCAGGTCGGCGCACGCTCGTCGCAATATGACCTGAACACAAACTCGCCCTCGGCCACGGCCTACGTTCACGGACTGTCTGCTATCGCCGCGGAGGACAGCCTGAAACTGCCACTTTCGACCGAGAACGGCTTTGACCGGCTGATCAACTTCCAGTCGCAATTTTGCGGCCTGGCCTGGGGCCTCGTGCCCACGCCCGGGGCACCGTTCTGGCGGCGATTCCTCACCGACCGCTACGATCCGGCCACCTGGACAATTTTCCCGCTGGCGCAGTATCTCGCGCACGACAAGGTTGCGTTCACCTACAACAACCTCGGCGCGCCCGTGGCCAATGACGAGGTCGTCGCGTGGACGCTCGGTCTGGGCTACGGAATGACCTACATCCTCCACCCCGGCGACCTGAATGCGACCTCGACGCGCCAGTGGCTCAGGTGGATCGATCGGCTGCAGAAATCTGTCGCCTCGCGCTACATCGGACAACCTCTCACCGCGTTCACGCACAATTGGGGCGCGGGGGCCGGGAGCGGCGCGATCGATGCCACCTACGGACCGGTGGAAGTAAAGGCCAACCTGGACAACACCAACCGCGTGGTCGGCGGACGCACGCTCGCG
>JBGSSV010000182.1:0-7860 GCA_041736875.1 Chthoniobacterales bacterium
GATCTACGACGCCACCAACCTCTGCTCCTGCGTCCACCAGTTCGCCGCATGCCGCCAGAGCGGAGTGGTCGGCGGCCAGAGTTCCTCGCCGCCGGCGTGGCGATGCAAAAGCTCCACGTCCGCCGCCCCGGCCACGCCGACCTCGCTGCGGAAGAGCGCGTCGTCGTTCGCCCAATAGTCGCGCCAGTCGTCCATGTCGCGAAAATCCCCCAGCCCCCACGGACCATGAACCGCGTGGTGCACGCCCTGCCCGAAGTTCTCGCGCTTGCCGAGGAAGCTCGATCCGCACGGTGAGGTCGGAATGAAACGCCGCCCCGGGTCCTCCTCCGCGACGACTTGCGCGAAGGCCGCGAGGCAAGGATGCGATTCGTCGCACGGATGTCGTTTCGACCAATCGCCGTCCTCGTAGCCCTCCTGCAATTCGTTCCCGCCGCACCACATGAGCAGCGAGGCATGGTGCTGGCGCGCCCGCACAAAATGCCGCGCCACCCCGCGCAATTCCTCGATCACTTCCGGCCCGCGCGGTGGAACGCTGTCGAGGCCTGACGACGAGAGTGGAAATTCCTGCCAGACGAGCAACCCTGCGCGATCGCAGGCCGCGTAAAACTCCTCCGACTCCAGTGAGGCCCCGCCCCACACCCGCAGAAGATTGCAGCCCATGTCGCGGTAGAGGCCGACGAGTTCGTCGGTTTCCTCCCGCGTTGCGTCCATGTAGGCCAGACGCGCCGGCGTCCAATTGACCCCTTGAAGAAAAAGCGGGCGCCCGTTGACCACGCAAATCCACGGGCGCGCCCCCTCCGCCCCCCCCTCGCAGGGTTGCCACGCGACGTGCTTGAACCCGACGGTCCGAGTCCACTCCCGCAAAACAGCGCCGGACGCGTCGCGCACGCTGATCGTGAGCTCGTAAAGCGCCTGCTCCCCCTCGCCATTCGGCCACCACAACTCCGGTGAGGCCACCTCGAAACAAAACTCGTGCGCGCCCTCTTTCAAGGTAGGGACGAGTGGCTCGCTCGTCCGTTCCAAGTCCTGCGGACGAGCGATTCGCTCGTCACTAACCTGCAAGCCTGCGCGCGCCAGCGCAACCCCAACCTCGCACCCGGCCGGCAACTCCACACGCACCACCACGCGCCCGGTCTGCAAGTCGGCCTCCAACTCCGTCCGCAAACCCACCAACCGCACCGCCTGCTCGGCCGGGGAAACCAACCCCACCGACCCGCGAGCCCCGGCGGGAATCAGCCGCGGGCACCAGTCCCATCCGTAATTGTAGCGCGGCTTGAGCTCGCGCGTCTCCGAGGTGTAGCCGACCTGCCCGTGCAGTTCCGGCGGCGTGCCGAACACGATGGCCAACCGCCGCGGCCCGGGTTCGTCACCCCACGCTGCGGCCAGATCAATCTCTACTGGGCGGTGCGGACCGCCGAACGTTCCGGCCACCCGACGGTTGATGAGGATCCACCCAGCGTAGTCGAGCGACTCGGCCATGAAGACCGGCGGCGCGTCCATCTCGGGCAGTTCAGTCTCGAACATCCAATGACGGTGCTCCACCCACTCGACCGCGCACGAGTTAAGCCCGCTGTTCCAATCGGCCAGCAGACCCGCCCGGCGCAGATTCTCCTGCACCGACCCGGGCAAGCGCCCCTCGACCGGCCCGACCTCCGGCTCGAGCCAGAACGTCGTCTCCACCGAACGCCCGTATTTCCACGCGAGCGGACGCCAACCCGTCAGCTCCCAGCGGCTTTGTGTGAGATCCAGTGTCATGCAAGAAGGACGGAAGCGCCCCAGTCCGCGTTGCTGTAACCGAGCAAACGGCGAATTGCCAAAATCTTTTTGGGCACCGGACCGATCCGCCGGGCCGTGGCAGGCCGATTCACTCAGGGCCGGGCACTTTACGGAACAACTTTTAAGTCCGCGCAGGCATTGCGCCCTTAACCAAAAAGCCTTAGGTTTTCGGCATGATCACCCCCTCCCCCCTCCGGTGGGCGGCTCTCGCCGTCCTGTCGTCCCTCACCCTCACTGCCGGAGCGTTCGCGCAAACCACCGCCACATGGATCGGTGGGAACACGACGAACGACTACAACGTCGGCACGAACTGGAGCACCGCCAGTGCGCCCAATGCCATCGATTCCCGCGCGGTTTTCACCTCGGCCTCCAGCGCATCATGGACCAATACGACCAACACGCTCGGCTCCGTCCTGGCCAGCGGTGGCACTGTGGTTTTCGGCCAGCCAAGCGCGAGCACCAACGTCATCGTTTTGGATATCTCCACGGGCAAGCCGGTCCTTTCCAACTCCTCGACGCTCTTCATGTATGCTGACGTGCAGGGTAACGAAGGCTTCACCAAACTCGGCGGCGGCGACCTCTCTTTCCGCTTCAACACCCGCAACCTCACTTACACTGGGGACATCGAGCTTCTCGGCGGCACGCTCTCGGTCAACCAAGCTTCCAGCTTGGGCGACGTGAACAACCGACTTCTGGTCGGCAGCAACGCGGTCTTCAACGTCAGCCCGGGCAGCAACACCGGCAACATCGGCTTCGAAAGCACGCGCACCTTCGTGGCCAGCAACGGCATTACCTTCAGCATTCGCACCAGTTCCAACGCCATCTCTGCGACGTTCAGTAACTCCATCGTCGAAAGCGGCACTCCGGGCGTCCGCGTCGACTTCCAGAACGTCAACTCCGCGGCGGTCAGCGACGCCACGGCCCACAAATACACCATCGCGGGAACGAGCAACAACTGGAGCGGCCGCACCACCATCCAACTCGGCGCCAAGCTCACCCTTGCCTCCGGGACGGTCATCTCGACCAACGAACTGAACTTCTCCTCCGGCAACGGCACCTGGGCGGGCATCGACTTGGGCGGCAACACCCAGAGCGTCGGCCACCTCGGCGTCGGCGGATCTTCGACGACGGCGCGCACCTTCGTCATCAGCAACGGCGTCCTGCGCGTAACCAACCCGACCGCCGCCTTCACCTTCAGCGGAGCCAATGGCACCTTGGTGGACATCTCCAACTCCACGGGCTTTGTCTTCGATGGCGCAGGTCCCGGACGCAACTTCATCGTCCGGCCCGACGTAACTGCGGGGGTCAACACGACCAACACGATCATCCTGGCCACCGCCGGGGCCGGGTCGAACACCATCACCGCCAACGACATCATCGTCGGCACCGCCTCGGGCACCATCGGTGCCACCAACCACACGGCAGTCATGATCCTGGGCCAGACAAACAACCTTTCGGCCAACCAGTTCCTCATCGGCGGCTTCAATGGCGGCGGCGCGGTGCAATACGCCGGCGGCCTGAGCACCCCGAGCACGGTGATCCGCGGTTCCAACGGAGTCGCCGCATTGAACAACCTCATCATCGGCGACACCTCCTCGGGCGTCCGTCCGGGCTCCGGCGTCCTCGACCTTTCGGGCGGCAACGTCGATGCGGTGATCGGCACCAATTTCATCATCGGTCGCCATGTCGCCGGCGCCAACAACAGCGAGGTCTCTTCGTTCAGCATGGGCGGCGGGACGCTGACGGCGCCGTCACTCCAGATTTCGGTCAAGACCGGCACGGGCACCCCGACCATGACCGACACCTTCAGTCAAAACGGCGGCACGGTTACCATCAGCAACATCACCATGGGCTCGGATGCGGGAGGCGGAGCCACTGCCACCTTCCTGTCGACCTACAACCTCAGTTCGTCGAACGCCGTGCTGAAGGCGCAGGCGATCCAAGCCGGATCAGGCACGAATTACTCGGCCTCCACCCGCCGCAAGATCAACTTCGGCGCGGGCCGCATCGAAACTTACGACGCGTCCACCGACTTGGTCATCCAGGGCATCGACACCACCGCGCAAGGCCGCATCGAAATCGCCGTGGCCAGCAACGCCCAGACGAAGACGTTTTTCGCCGACACCGGGCGCAACATCAGCCTCGAGCCGAGCGCGGTTCTCACCTTCGACGGCGGGATTATCAAGGACGGCGCCGGCACGCTCGTCCTCAAGGGCGCCAACGTCCACAACGGCAACACCACCGTGGCCGCGGGCACCGTTGAACTGCAATCCACCGGCTCGCTGCGCTTCCAGATCGGCGGCAGCGGCACGAACAACAAGATCGATGGCCCAGGCACGGCCTCCCTCGACGGCCAGTTCGTCTTCAACGTCGCCTCCGCCTCGACCAACAACGGCGACACTTGGAACATCGTCTCGAACTCGCTCGCCACGACCTACAACACGAACTTCCTCGTGACCGGCTTCAGCGGCGGGGGCGGCAACTGGACCAACACGACCAACGGCGTGGACTACGTCTTCTCGCAGTCCAGCGGCAACCTCACCGTGGTCTCCACCAGCTCCCCCACTCCCTACAATGCCTGGGTCACCTACTGGCAGGGCGTCGATCCCGACTTCACCAACACGGCCGGCACGGACAACCCGGACGGCGATCCGTTCGATAACAACGAGGAATTCGCCTTCGATGGCAATCCCACCATTGGCTCGCCGGCCCTGCTAACCGCGGTCAAGGCCGGGACCAACACCGTCTTCAACTACGTCGCGCTGACCAACACCAACACCGCGATTTACGCGGTGCAATTCACGGGCAACCTGACCAACAGCTGGACCAACGCGAGTGTGACCATCTCGAACTCGACCAACCAGACCGGCATCAGCCTGACGAACGACTACGCCCGCAAGGAATTCGTCGTCCCGGCAACAAACAACGAGTTCTACCGCGTCCAAGCAACCATCCTGCCGTAAAGGCAGCCAAGGTAGGGACGAGCGGCCTCGGTCGTCCGCTTCTTGTCACGCGGACGATCCCGCGGATCGTCCCTACCCCCAACCCGAGGTAGGGACGAGCGGCTTGTCACGCCGTAGCCCAGCGAAGGCGGGCTCGCTCGTCCGGGATCCTCGTCCGGACGCCTCGTCAGTAATCCGGCATGATCGCCCGCCACCGCCGCACCATGCCGCGCTGCCTCCACTCGCCACAAGTCACTCGCCCCTGGCTTGCCCCCGCACCGCCAACCGCCAACTGCAAGCTGCCAACTCTCCACCCCCTTTCCCATCCCCTCACTTTACGAGACAACGCAAGACCGCTTTCTCGCGAGCATAAACAGCACTACATGGTCCTAAGAACCAACCCTCCAACATGAAAACCCATCTCCCCCCGATGGCCTGCACGCTTGTCCTCGCGGCCACGCTGCTCGTCAGCCCCTCCGACACCTTCGCCCAATCCGCTTGGATCGGCGCCTCCAATGGAATCTGGAACGCCGCGAGCAACTGGTCCTCCGGCGTGCCCGACTTCCAAGACTCCCAGGCCGACTTCACCAACGCCGCCAGCGTGGACGTCAACGGCGCGACGGTCACCGTGGGCACTCTCCTCATCAACAACACGAACGCCGCAGACTCGGTCACGATCTCCAACGGGACGATCGACCTCAACGTGAGCTTCGGCACCCCGACGATCGGCGTTGGCGCCACCTCCACCAACACGCTGTTCATGTTTGCGAACGTCACGGGCGCCCAGGGTCTGCGCAAGGATGGCCCCGGCAAACTGACATTCCGCTTCAACCCCAACAACCAGACCTACAGCGGCGGCCTCTTCCTCAACGGCGGAACCTTCGGCATCAACCAGGCGGGGAGCATGGGCGACGCGGACAACGACGTGACCGTCGAGGCCTCGTCCGTCTTCCGTTTTGAACCCGGCGGCGACGCCTCCAGCATCACCCTCGGCACCGGGCACGACTTCATCATCAACAGCGGAACGACACTCACCGTGCAGAACAGCGGCAGCAACACGGTCAATAGCACGATCGAGGGCATCCTCTCCGGCGACGGCAACCTCGCCTTCAACGGCAGCGGCACCCTCACGCTCGGCGGTGCGGCCGGCTACACGGGCACGACCACGATCAATGGCGGCACGCTGGCCTTCGGCGCCGGGGTGACCGTGCCGACCAACACCGTCACCATGACCGGAACCAACACAGGCTGGAACATCGGCGGGAACACGCAGGCCTTGAACGTCCTCACATTGCAGACCGACACCAATCAGGCGCGCGTCTTCAACATCACCAACGGAACCCTCCAACTCGGCGCCGGCGCAGGCAACTTCGCCTTCAACGGCGCCCAGGGCACCACGGCGAATCTCGCGGGGCTGGGCGCCTTCACCTACACCGCGCCGAACCGCACTTTCTTCATCCAGCCGAGCGCCAACAACACATCGAACAACACCAACTTCGTCCTCTTCGCCGCGACGGGCGACGGATCGAACAACATCACCGCCGCCGGCATGACCGTGGGCGGCGCCGCCGCCAGCGCGGGCACGGCCAACGGGTCCCAACTCACCCTCGGCAAGGTCAACGTGCTCAACGTGACGAACCTCAACATCGGCGGCTTCAACGCCTCCGCCGTTGTGGACGTCCCCAGTGGCGTGACGAACGCCTCGCTGAAGATCCGCTCGACCGATGGCGCGAGCCCGGCGGGAACCGTCAAAATTGGCGAAACCTCATCGGGTGTCAGGCCCGGCTCGGGCACGCTCACGGTGGGCGCGGGCTCCGTTGACATCGTCGCCACCAACCTGCAGGTAGGACGGCATCTGGCCAATGCCGCGGTCGCCGACACCTCCACCTTCACCTTCGGAGGTGGCTCGGTCGCGGTCACGAACTTCGTCCTCGCGGAGAAGACCAACACGGGCACGCCGACTATCACCGCTACGGTCAACCAAGGCGGGGGCACGGTGGAGGCGGAAACCCTGACTTTGGGGGTCGGTGCACCCACGGTGGGCGTCCTGCCGCGGCTCCTCCCCGTCTACAACCTCGCAGCCGGCTCGCTCAAGGCGGCCACCATCAATGCCGGCGCCGGGTCAAGCGGGACCAACTTCGCCGCTAACTCGGCCCGCCGCATCACGTTCTCGGGCGGGACCATCCGTCCGCTCAATGCAGGCACCAATTTGACCATCACCGGAGCCGCCGGATCGGGCGGGAGCGTGGAGATTCTCGGCCTCGGGCCTGCGACCAAGACGTTCACGGTGGACGACACCAACGCCATCACGTTGGCCTCGACGACTTGGATCTCAGCCAACGGGGGCGACATCCTCATCGACGTGGGAACCAACGGGATCTTCACCACGGCGGGAGCCGTGAACGTGGGATCGGGCAACTTCCCGAGCACCAACGCGATCTTCACCAACGCGATCAACGCCAGCATCACCGTCGCTTCCGGCACGGTCAACATCACCACCGCCTCCCGGATCATGGGGATGGGCGACCGCACGAACACCGGCGTGACCAACGCCTTCAACATCACCGGCGGCAACGTCAACCTCGGCCTGACAATCAACCGCCTGCTCGTGGGCAACAAAACGCTTGGCGTGATGAATGTCTCGGGCGGTTCGCTCGTCATCACCGGCGGCCAGCCGATCTACGTCGGCGGCGACCAGCAGTTCGGTGCCAACGATGCCACGGGCGTGTGGAATGTCTCGGGCAGCGCCTCGGTCAACGTGGGCGGGACCGGCGCCTTCGTCCTCGGCCTCAACTCGACCAACAACACCAACGCGATCATCACAACCAACGCGGCCGGGACGCTCAATTTGAACGGCGGCACATTCACCACGGCGCGTCCCATCACGGCGGGCACGGTCGGCGTGTCCAGCGGCACGGTCAACTTCAACGGCGGCACGTTTGCCGCCGGCGCCAGCGTGGCCAACATCCTCAACGTGACCACCGCGACGGTCTCGTCCAACGGCCTCACCTTCAACACCGGCACCTTCGACTCCGGCATGACGCAGAACCTCGGGGGCAGCGGGACCCTGACGGTCGCAGGCACGGGCACGCTGCGGCTGAACGGCACGAACACCCCGCCGGTCGTCGTAACCAACGGCGCC
>JBGSSV010000211.1:0-3341 GCA_041736875.1 Chthoniobacterales bacterium
GCGCTCGCCGAAGACGAGGATCTCCTCGGTCGAGGCGCGGCCGTCGGTCAATTTTTTTCCGATCTCGATCACGCTGGCCATGTCGCCGGCCCGCGCGGCCTGATAGGTGATGCGGTCGGCCACCCGCTCGTCGTTGAAGGCCATGACGGCGGCTTGCCGCAGGAGGGCCGAGGCCTCGGCTCCGCGGCCCTCATCAATGGCCACGCCGGCTTGTTCGGCGATGGTCAGAGCCCGGCGGGCCTTCATCTCGCGGTAAAGCGGCTTGGCCCCGAAGACCGCGCCGGCCGCCAAGGCGAAAAGCACCAGGGTCAGCCCCAGCCGCCAGCCGCGCAGCCACTGCTTCCAACCGACCGGTTCCTCGTGGTCATCAAGCTGGTAGCTCGGCAACTCGGAAGCGGGCGACGGCTGCGGATTATCTTCGGGGGAGGAGGGCATGTGAAAGTGACAAGGGAAAAGTGCTGGGTGACAAGTGATAGGTGACAGGTGACGGGTGACAAGTGACAAGAGAAAAGTCGAATCGGCCTTTCATCTCGTCACGCGTCACTTCTCCGGCTTGATTCGGCGTTGGAGCCATTGGGCGGCGGAGGCTTCGGCTTCGGCGGGGTTGAGGGGACCGCGGACGGCGAGTTCGAGCACACGCAGGCCGCGGTTGCGGCGCCCGCTGGCGATGTTTTCCCAGCGCAGGTCGCGATCAAATTCATCCCCCGTGGTGATGGCGGTGCCGTCATCCTCGACCACGGCATGAAAGACGTGAACGGGACGGCCGCGGTCGCGGAACAGATACCGCTGGAAGGGAATGCGGAACTCGCCAATCTCGGCGGTCCAAGGAGGCAGTTTCGTCTCCAATTCGAACCCGGCGGCGCCGAGACAGATCCGCGGATCGTGGACGATGAAGGCCGACTGCACGGAGGTCGGTCCGGGCGGCCAATGGAAATAGAAAGACTGCCATTGCCAGCCTTGGTCATCGCGCCACTGCTCGGAGAAGGACGTGTCGGGGAAAAGCAGGATGTCGAGGGTGCGTTCGGCCAGCGGGACGTCTCGCGAGGCGTCGCCCGGGGCGGCGCGCTCCAGCGCCCAGATCGGCGGCGCCTGCGGGGCGCGGTTCTCATGGATGCGAAACCAGGCTTCGCCCCCGAGCCACGCGAACGACCAGAGAATCAGCAGGAGGAGTGAGGCGAATTTTGAACGATGAGCGAGGAATGACGAATGAGGAATGATGACTGCACTGTCTCCTGGTCCCTGTCTCCGGTCCCCCGTCTCCTCGCTCGCGGTCCTCGCCCGCGGCGCGAGCCCCTTGCCGACGAGGAAGACAAGCAGGGACGAGGCAACCATCACAGCCAGCCCGGTGCCGTCGTGGATTTTGTCCACGGCCTCGGTGCCCGCCTTGCAAGCAGCGACCGAGAGGGTCAGGGTGCGCAGTGCATTGCCGGCCAGCGCCGCCCCCAGGCCCAGCACAAGGAGAAAGATGCGGCGGCTCGCGGTCAGAAGGAAAAACTCCCCGATGGCCAGGGCCACCATGATGCTGCTTTGCAGCGAGCGAATGCCGCTGCACGCCTCCTCCACGCCGAGCAGGCTGCCGGGCAGGGCGATGAGATTGCCGCGCTGCTCCGCCGGGTAGCCCAGCCATTGCAAGGCCTCGACGTTGAGGGCCGAGTTGCGTTCCATCAGCCAGCCCATGATGGCATTCTCCTGCGGCCGCGGCCAAGGCACGGCGACGAGAAAGAAGAGGATGGGAAAAGCAAAGTGTTTGAGCCACGGAGCACCGCCGGCGAGATAAACGAGGCCCAGAGTCAGCAGGACTCCGCTCGCTGCCGAGATGGCCGGCACCATGCGCCAGTCGGCATTCGAGAGCACGAGCGGTTGGGTCAGGGCCAGGACCAGCGCGGCGCAGGCCATGATCCCGCCGGCTGCCGCAAGGCCCGGTCCGCCTGGAATCGTCGGGGCCGGCCGATCAGCCCAGCGGCGCCCGAAAAGCATGAGCGCCAGCAGCGGGACCAGCATGCCGTAGCTGTATTGCGGATTGAGCGACCACTCCCACCAACAAGCCCGCAGGACCAACCACCAACCGAGGACAAACGCGGCGGCCACAAACCACAGTCCGGCCGGCCAACGGCTGAGGTCGGTGCCGGAAGACGGTTTGGTCATTTGTTCCATGGACGGGGTTGGGTAAGGAAGGAGTCAGAACGCAGAATGCTGAACGGAAAGCCCTTTACGGCAGCAGCCGGAGACTATGGACGAAGAACGGTCGCAAGGCCAACTTCCGCCTTCATCAATCTGGGCTTTTACTTGGCTTGTCGCCCGAGGCGGTCTGGCCTATCACCTCTCCCTAGCCGACCGTTGGTCTGCTCACCGCCCGCAAATTCACGGCCATGTCCCAAACTTCACCACCGAAAAAACGTCGCCTCTCCAAAGTCCAACGTCGCCTGATCCTGATCGGGGCGGCGCTCCTCGTTCTGCTCTCGCTGGCCGGCGGCTTCCACCTGTTCCAGAGCTGGCGCGCCCGCGACCTGGCTTTCAAAGCGCTGCAGAATTATGAGGAGGCCAACTACCGTATGGCTTGGCTGCAGACCCGCTCGGCGCGCGAATTGCGGGCCGAGGACCCGGTAGTGATCCGCAGTTCGGCCGTCATCGAGACGGGCCTGGGGCTTCCGGCTGGGCTCGGGTATTGGAATCGTCTGGCGGAAAAAGAAAACCTGTCCCCCGAGGACCTCGAGGCCCGCGCCCGGGCGGCGGCACGCTTCGGATCAGACGAGCAGTTCGAGGCGGCGGTCCAGGATCTCGCCGCGGCGGGTGATACCGCGGCGGTCGGGCGTCTGCGCGCCGCGCGCAAGTTGGCCCGCGGGGAGGTTGATGACGCGATCGAGGAAGTTCGTCGCATCGTGGAGGAGGGGAGTGATCCGTTGATGAAGTTGGATCTCGCCCGCCTGCTGGTGAGGCGGCATGTGGACCGCCTGGCCGGCAGCCCGGCGACCGACAAAAGGCGGCAGCAGGTCGCGGAGGAGTTGGCTGGCATGATCGATTCGCTCCAAGGCACCCCCGCTCAGGACGAGGCCCTCGCGTTGGGACTCAACTTTGTCCTCCCCGCGCCGGAGGTGCAGGGCCGATGGGCCGACCTTGCCATGCAAAACCTGAGCGTCGACAACCCAGCGCTCCTGCCGGCCGCGAGCGCCCTCGTCGAACTCGGCCGGGCCAAGCCTGAGGATTTGCACCGCCAGCTGCGTCCGATCTTTGACACCGCCCCGCTCGACCGACGCACGGCGTTCAGCATCTGGCTCACCCGCCGGGGCCTGCCGCGCGAGGCCCTCTCGCTCAGCACGGCGCAGGAAGCCGCCGAAAGCCCC
>JBGSSV010000001.1:0-2633 GCA_041736875.1 Chthoniobacterales bacterium
CTCCACGAACTCGCCGCGATGGACGCGGCCAAGGGCTGGACCATGCAGATCCATTTCGGAGCGCTGCGCAGTGCAAACACGCGCATGCTGCAACGGCTCGGACCCGACACCGGGTTCGACTCGATCGGCGACTGGCCCATCGCTTCCGGGCTGGCCCGCCACCTCGACCGGCTCGACGCGGCCGACCAACTGCCCAAGACCATTCTCTACAACCTGAACCCGCGGGAGAACGAGATCGTGGCCACCATGGCCGGCAATTTTCAGGACGGCGCGGCAGCCGGAAGAATCCAATTCGGCAGCGCTTGGTGGTTCGGCGATCAACTCGACGGCATGACCCGACAGATCGAAGCCCTCTCGCAGTTGGGCCTGCTCAGCCAGTTCGTCGGTATGCTGACCGACAGCCGATCCTTCATCTCGTATCCGCGCCACGAGTATTTCCGCCGCCTCCTCTGCAATATCCTCGGTAGCGACATGCAGCGCGGACTCATCCCTGATGACGACGAACTCGTCGGCCGCCTTGTTCGTGATGTCTGCTATAATAATGCCCGGAAGTATTTCGGATTCTTCGATAACTGACACAGCGCGGCCAGGCCGCCCCTTGTGCGATAAGACCAGCTCATGAGAGCGATAGCTTGAACTCGGAGAGCATTAGCGCGTAATCTTCCAGCCCTGATGAAAGCCCTAGCCCAGATCGAAAGACTCACCGAGAAGCATATCGCCGATGTTGCGAAGCTTAAAAACAAAGCGATCAAGGAACTGGCCAAGATCATTGCCTCCCTCAAATCGCAACTCGCCCACCACGAAGCCAAGCATGCGGAACTTGCGAAGGGCGTTAAGGGCAAAGCTGCCAAGACTGCGCCGGCCGCCAAGCCGCGCAAGACGGCCAAGCGCAAACGCCTCACCCCGGCCCAGCGGGTCAAATTGCCCAAGGAGCTTTCTGCCATCATCGCCAAGAATCCCAAGGGTCTACCCATCGGCAAAATCGCCTCCGCCCTCCCCGGCTACTCCCTCTCCTCCATCCGCAAAAGCCTCAAGGACCTGATCAAGGCCAAGGCCATCAAGATGGAAGGCGCCAAGGCGCTCGCCGTCTACAAGCCGGTTAAAAAGTAGCCGCCCTCGGGGCAGCTTGGGCGGGCCTGGCCGACGGAAGCCTCCTAACACGCCGGAGATACAACCCCTCCTCCCGTAGCGCAGATCTCACCGCGCGCGATCCGAACTCACCGGTTTTGGCTATTGGAGTGATGCCTTCCGCGTTCAGCCCGTGTTGCGGTGAATGGTTCCTGCGGCCGCCTTGGGGATAGCGGCAAGGGACACATCGGCAGGGATAAGCCCATCGAAAGGACTCCTTCCCCGCAGAAGGAGGGTAAGCTAAGTTACAGCCATGGCAGATCGAGCGGCCCCGCAGGCGCCCCGCACAATTGTCTTATTTGGCGTCCCTTTTCATGACGTCGACATGCAGGAGACCATCGCCTGGATCGAGCAACAAATCGCCGAGCGACGCCCTAATTACATTGTCACCGCCAACCTCGACTTCGCGGCCAAAGCCAGCGGCGATGTGGAATTGCAGCGGATTCTCGTCGAAGCCGGGCTGGTTGTCTGTGACGGCACGCCCCTTGTCTGGGCCTCCCGGCTCGCGGGCCACCCGCTCCGCGAGAGGGTGGCCGGGGCCGACTTGGTTCCCCGGCTCGCCGCGGTTGCGGCTCAGATCGTAGACGCCGCAGGCAATCGCCTTGGGGGCGCCATTCCCTGCTGCTTTCGAAATCACCACCTACGACCTCGTCGACATCATCAGGCCAGCGGACTACGACGTCCTCACCACCGCCGGCTTGCCCGACCGTAACGGCATCCTCAACGCCGGCCTGTAGAGCAAGGCGGAGGGGGTGATCTGAAGGAGGTAAAGGCGCTGGCGTGAATGCGTCTGGAGGAGAAAACACTGCCGACTGCTGCTAGTCGACCGGGCTGATCTTCTGGATCAGCCATGCGCCTTCCTGCTGGACGAGTTGCACGTTCAACTTGTGGTCGTCGTCACCAAACTTCGCCGTGAGCACCACCGTGGCCTTGGTATCCTTAACGACGGGTTGGCCAGCTTTGAAAGGCGCCGTGGGAACATCCTGCGCCTGAATCACTGGATCCGCATCGACATACTCGGCAGACATTGTTTTGTCGTAGTCCGCCTTGAAATCCTTGGAGGCCATTTTCGATTTGGCCACCCACACCTTGGTATCTTTGTCAGCCTCCGCTTGGGCAACATAGCCCGCGAAAAAACTTTCAGCGACTATCCCGGGGCCTTCCGCCGCATTCGCAGCAATGACCGGCAGGGTGGCGGAAAGAACGGCAAGAACGAGGAGTAGTGGTTTGGTAGCTTTCATGAATATGTCCAGTAGGCTTGGGTCCCCCGCTGTGGTCAACACGGTTTCCTGACACGGGATTGGTCGCCACTGCGACCTGTCTTCGGCTCGAACTTCGCTCTCGTCCCACCGGAAGGTTTCAACCTGTATCCTGCCAGCCGATTTGGGAATAATTGACAACGAGTTGAGAAACTCCTCGTCCGGCACCCCGCTCTGCACGCCGCCGGCATAGCGGCTGCAGGCTCTGTGCCTCAGGCTTGCAGGTAGAGGAATGACGCCCCGGCG
>JBGSSV010000119.1:0-5358 GCA_041736875.1 Chthoniobacterales bacterium
GGTCCGGCGGCCAGGAGGCGCGCCACGCGTCCTCGCCGAGGGGGAACTCCCTCGACGCCTCGATGCCCGGACGCACCAACGCCGCATACGTGGCGATCGCGGTCGCCGCGGCGCGTCCGCGCGCTTCGTCTTCGAGGATCAACGCGTCGAGCGCCTCAAGGACCACGGCATAGAGGAACGGTTGGTAGTGGCCCACGTCCGGCGGAAGCGAGCCCTTCTCGCTGACCAGACGCATGGCGGCGTCCGCGTCACCGGCCGCGAGGAGCCGGTAGAGGTCGCTGCCCCAATACTTCGGATCGCGCAGCGACTGGCCGAGCCGCGTCTGCAACGTGGCGTAGAGCGCGCGTCCGACATTGGTGTTGCGCACCCGTTCGCGCAGGTCCGGCAATTGGTCGGGGCTGAGCAGGATGCGCGGATGGACTCCGGGCGGGGGCACCGTGCCGAGGCGGGCACGGTCGAGGCCGTCGAGGTTCAGCGGAACGTCCACCGCGGGGGATGGCGGGAAGGGGTAATCCCCGTCGAGGATCTGCTCCGCGGAAAGCTCGCCGGCGAAGCGCGCGGTTTGCGCGAGGGTTGCGGGCATCGCCAGCGCCGCGCCGAGGACTGCGGTGAGGACTGTTCGCATCAGTAGGTGACGAGGAAGCGCAGGAAGGCGCGGTCCGCGGCGGGGCCGCCCCCGACCGGGATCACGGCGTAAGTCTGCTGTTCGAAGTCGGCGTCGAGCACTGTGGTCGAGACGAGGAGGGCGGTCTGACTGCTGCCGGGGCCGAACGAAAGGTTGTCGCTCGCTTGCGCGGAAAGCATCGCGCCCTGCCGGTCGCGGCGGACGCGCACGGCGAAGGCGGGGTAGGATTCCGTGTCGGGATAGAGGTTCGCGTCCGGCAGGAGGCTGCGGAGTTGCGCGCCGGTGAGTCTCCCGTAGGCGGAGCTCGCCCCGGGCTCGGGTCCGCGTCCAGCCGCGCCGCCGAACATCCAGTTCGCGACCGAGAGCCCGCCGGAGTTGGCGGGATTGTCCGAGATGACCATGGTGCCGCCGATGGGGGTGTGGCTGATGTTCGGGTCGTTGATCCACGCGGCGACCAGGTAGGAGCCGGGAAGGATGCCGCGCCCGACGACCGAGATCTGCGCGGGCAGCCCGGCGGGCGAGGTGATGACCGAGGGGAGCTGGGCCGTGCCGGTAAAGGGGAGGTTGAGGTTGCCCCACGACAGCGTGGCGTTGGTCCGCTGCACGCTGATGAGCGCGGTGCGGTTGCCGAAGAACGAGGGGTCGGCCACCACGGCCTTGGCGGTGTAGAAACCCGGGGCTGTGGGGAAATTCGTCGAGCCGTCGTAGGTGATAGCCGGAGGAATGTTCGTCTGCGTCGAGGTGGCGGTGACCGGGGAGGACGGGGTGGGAGTGTTGGTGTTGCTGAGGGTGACGGTGACGTTGGTGGCGGCGGTGATGAGGAGACGGTTGGTGGCCGCGGCCTCGTAGACCGGGTCGGCGAGGGTGGCGACGATGTCGTAGAACCCGGGGGCAACGGGAAGGTTGGTCGAGCCGTTGTAGGTGATGTCGACCGGCGAGGTGAGGCCCTCGATGGGAAGGACGGCGCGGACGGGCGCGGGAACGTCGGCGTTGGTGTAGGAGATGCTCGAGTTCATGTCCGAGATGTAGGACTTGCGGACGATCATCGGCGCGAGGAGCCGCGTGGCGGGCACCATCGGCACGAGCTGTGCGGGCTCGTTCGTGATGAGAGCGATGGAGATCGTGCGCTGCGTGTCCACCTCGAGGCTCATGGCCACAGGGATCTTGGAGGCGTTGGTGGGGCGCACGGTCAGGGTCATGTTGTTGGTGGTCGTGCCGTCGATGTTCCGCGCGGTGACGGTGAGGTTGAAGTTCGTGGCCGTGGCGACGGCGGGTAGTGTGCCGGAGATCAGGCCGTTCGTGGCGTTGACCGAGACGCCGGCCGGGAGGCCGCTGACCGTGTAGTTCGGGGTGCGCGTCGCGGGGACGATGTTCGACACGGGCAGACGGTAGGACCACGCGGAGCCGGCGGGGGCGACGAGCTGGGCTGGGGTGCGGATGACGGGCGCGTAACTGATGCGGGTGGGCAGGTTCGACTGGTAGCGGTGAGGGTTGCGCGCGGCGGCGAGGCGGGTCTCCAGTTGCTTCTCGTAGAGCGAGCGGACGGCCATGCGCGTGCCGTTGGACCATTGCTCCGCCTTGCCGATGTGCGGGGCGGCGTAGGAGAACGAGCCGGTCGAGGCTGAGTTCCGCCACGAGGCCGCGCCTCCGCCGGGCCGCGTGGTGCCGAGGGACCAGTTGGGCGAGAGCGGCATGTTCTCGAAGGTGATTGTGGCGGTGACGCAGTTCCACGCGACGCAGTTGCCCGCGGGGCGCTCAAGTTTGACCTGCAGGCCCACGCTGGCGTTCAGCTCCGAGATGTTGTCCCACAAGCCGCCGTTGTTCCATGTGCGGGCGTGCGAACCAGACTCGTTGTAGGACTGGAACGAGGTGCCGTCGACAAAAACGTTCGGGCCGGGTGCGTTGGGCCAGTTGATGACGAAGGTGTGCCGGCCGTAGCGGCCGAGCGCGTTCGAGACCAGGCCCATTTCGCCTGTCAGCACGAAGCTGTAGCGGCGTCCGCCGATGATCTGCGAGATGCTGTCGTGGACCTGGCAGCGGTCGATCGTGATCTTGCGCGTCGAGGTGTTCACGTAGGCGATCGAGTAGGCGAAGTAGCGGGCCGTGCAGTTGTGGACGAACCCGTCCTCGACCTCGGTGAAGTCCAGCGCGTTCCAGACGTGGTTCTCGTCGGTGTCGTTGGCGTAGGTGCTCTCGAGGTAGCAGTGCGAGATGCCGACGTTGGTGATGTGACCGAAGCCGGTGACCGGCACGATGTAGCCACGCGCGTAGGCCGGATCCAGCGGCGTGGTGATCGGCGCATCGAGCGTGATCGAGTCCGGGGTGACCGCGACAATCTGCCGGTTCATCGTCACGGCCGGATCGACATCGGCCGTGGCGGCGTGGTTGTAGAGGCTGGCCTTCTGCCACGCGACCGTGCCGGGCCAGCGGACCTGGATGCGCTGGTTAGCGGTGAAGCTGTGCCCGGTAATCGGGATGAGGCTCGTGCCGGCCGGGACGTAGACGTTGTCGACCAGCGTGCGCGCGGCGGTGTTGACGGTGTTCGAGTTGCCGTCGAACGCGATGAGGCGGGAGTTGCGGGTGTTGCCCGAATTCTGCTCGTTCGTGGTCCCTACTGCGTAGAGCCGCGTGCCGGTGAGCGGGTGGTCGCCTTCGCCGCGGATAACGACGCCGGAGGCGCGGACGGTGATACGGTTGACCGAGTGGATCTCCCAGCGTCCGGCCTTGAGGAGGAGGGCGCCGCGGAAGCCGTTGACCAGCGGGCGGGACGCGATGAAGTCGAGGGCTGTCTGGATACGGTCCGTTTGGTCGCCTGAACCGGGGGAAAGCGTGACGACAACGGGGACCTGATAGCCGCCGGGTGCGTCGGGCAGGGGGGAATTGCCGTAGTTGTAGCCGACGGTCGAGAAGTCAGGGATGCGGTCGCCCTTCGGCGTGGGCTGGTAAGTGATGGATTGGTCCGGGTTGATGATGACCGGCACGGCGAACTGCGGGGTCTGGGCCTGCACGGCGGCCGCGAACATCGCCAGCGCGGCGGCGGTGTGTAGCGGACGGGCTCTCACGGGGGTCCTTTCTCGAACAGGCTCCGGATCTCTGCCGGCGTGAGTTCGCGATTGTGGATGGTGAGGCCGGCGATGGCGCCGGGGTGGTCGGCGAGGATGTCCAAGGCATCGGTCGCGAGGTCCGGGGTGCCCGGAGCCGAGGATACGGGCCGGCCATCGAGGTAGAGGGCGATGCGGTTTGGAGTGGCGGCCAGGACGACGTGGTGCCACGTGCCCGGCTTGATTTCCACGTCCTCAAGGGCCCCGGGGCCCGCGTGGAGTTGGTTGTTCCGCAGTTCGGCCCAGACCGTGCGGTAGCGTTTGCCGAAAGCGGTGAGGCCCTGTTTGCCGAAAAGCTGGCCGTCGCCGGTCTCACTGCGAAACCACAGGCCCACGCTAAACTCGGGGTCGAGCATGTTCAACTGCTGCAGCTTGAGCGGCACGCGGCCGGTGCCGCGGGTCATGTTGATGTCCACGCCGCCGGGGCCCTCGGTGGTGGCGAAGGGCTGCGAGACCATGGCCATGCGGCCGTCCACCTTCTCGCGTCGGGCGAAGTCGGCGAACCACACCCGGCAGCGCTCGTCTAGTGCTGCGAAGCCCGGCTTTCCGTCCCACTGCGTGAAGTCGATGGCCGCGATGAGGTCGGCGGCCGGTGACCGCGCGGGGAAGGCGACACCCGCGGCGCGTTTGAGACCGTCCGCCCCGAGCGCCACAGTCTGCCCGTCGGGATGCGTGACCGTGAGCCCGGCCGGACTGGATCCGAGCCGCAAGGACAGCGGGTGCCAACCGGCCTTGAGCCCGATGCGTCCGGAAGGCATGCGTCCCGGCACCCCTTGCTGCACCACGACCTCGCCGCCGAGCCGGAGCTGGTTCTGGTAGACCGAGCGGAATTTTCCGAGGTGCTTGCTGCTCGCGCTGCGAGTCGGCAAGTTGAAGGAATAAACGCCGTCGGCCGGCGCGTGGAACCATCCATCGTAAACGACAACCTGATCCGGGTTGGCGTTGCCTTCGAGTTTGGCCGCCGCCTCCTGCCGGCGTTGCGTGGCGCCATCGATGTCGAGGTATTCGGGCGAGCGGGATCGGTCCGCGCGCGCGTAAGACGTGCGGACGACGCCCGACGAACCCGAACCATGGATGCTGTGGTGGCAGTTGTTCTTCGATAACCTGCCACCTGATTTCTAAACGGGCGGCTGTGCGCCGGGTAGACGTGTGACCCTTGCGGTCGTGCCATTCACGGACAGCACCTGTCCGATCTCTGCTTGGGCGATTTTTACGACCCCGATGCCGTAATGTGTTCCGTGCACCGGTTCGCTGACGCTGCTGGTGAGCGTCCCGACTTCACGCCCTTCGTGGAGTAGGGGAGCAGGCGCGGTCACCAGCGTGTTGAGTTCAAGCGCGACGATCGTTTTCGCAATGCGTCCGCGGCTTTCCATGCGCGCGATGATCTCCTGCCCGGTGTAACACCCCTTCTCAAAACTGACCTCATCCCATAAGCCTAGTTCCAGCGGAATGTAATCCGTCGTGAGTTCGCGCCCGACGCCGGGGTGCGCCGCTTCGATGCGCAGGACGTTGTAGGTAAGCGACCCCGCCGGGACTAGGTGCGGCGCGCCCGCTGTGAGCAAGTGATCCCAGACGCTCACGGCCTGTTCAGTGTGCGGGAACAACCGCCAGTGCGACCCACTGAGTGGCTTG
>JBGSSV010000120.1:0-80425 GCA_041736875.1 Chthoniobacterales bacterium
CCCGCGGCCGCAGCATGGATGAAGCCCGCGCCCTCACGGCCCAGGTCCGCGAGATGCTGCTGGGGCCGCCGAACGTGCCGCCTGCTGCCTTGGGCGATTTGGTTGCGCTTTCCGGCGTGCGCAGTTTTCCCGCCCGCATCAAGTGCGCCATGCTGCCCTGGCACACGCTCGAGGCTGCGCTCTCCGGAGGTCGCCGCGTCACCACCGAATAATTCCGCCTCGCGCGGCCGAACTGCTGCGCGGGAAGCGGCCTGCGCGGTGAGGGGATCGAACCCCCGACCAACTCGGTGTAAACGAGCCGCTCTACCGCTGAGCTAACCGCGCGAAATAGTCTGTTACGGGGACTGAGCCACTGAGCCCAAACATACTTTTTGACCCGCTTTTTTGCCCGGGGTAGTCTTTGGCCCATGCCGAAAGCACAGAAAGCCGACCAAGCCGGAACAATCCGCAAGGTGGCGGAAAACATTTACCAGTATTCAGGGTCACAAACTTCATTTTACGCCCGGTTCAGGCACAAGGGCGAGCGCATTGTCCAGCGGCTGGGCAGCAAGAAGGCCCCTTGCACTTCGCTGGAGGAAGCCAAACGGCTCCTGCGCAACCTCCGCAACAGCCTCGACCGCACCGAGCACAAGGCCTCCCGCAAGACACTGTCACAGATCATCGAGGAATACTCCGGGGTCATGGCCGGGGCCGAGGCCACGCTCAAATACAAGCGGCGCTACCTCAAGCAGCTCCGGGAGCTCTTCCCCGTGCCGCTCAAGACCAAGGTCGCCGACATCAAAAAGAGCCACGTCCTGCAGTTCTTGGCTCACTTCAAGGATGCGACGGCCGACCACTACAACCACGTCCTGACCTTGGTCCGTGATGTCTTCAGCTACGCGGTGGCCGACCAAGCCATTGCGGTCTCTCCGGTCGAGGGCATCAGATATCGGAAGCGGGAGGACGAGGTGACGCGGCTGATCCCCTCGTGGGATGAGTTCCAGCGAATCGTCGAGAGCATCAGGTCTCAGGTTTACGCCGACACGGCCGAAGAGAGTGCGGATCTCATCGAGTTCATGGGGCTTGCCGGCTTGGGGCAGGCCGAGTGTGCCGGGCTGCATTGGCAGGATGTCAACTTCGAGACTGAGCAGATTGCCCTCATCCGGAGAAAAACCCGCACGCGCTTCACTATCCCCCTTTATCCCATGGTTCGGCCTCTCTTGGAGAGAATGAATGCCGAACGAGACGACGACCGCACCCCTTTGGATGCGGTCTTCAAGGTCAAGGATCCCAAGAAGGCCCTGGAAGCGGCCTGCAAGAGGCTCAGGCTGCCTGCTTACAGCCCTCGGGCCTTTCGGCGGATGTTCATCTCGCGCTGTCTGCACGACCTCAACATCGACGTGCAAACCATCGCGGCCTGGCAGGGGCACAAGGACGGTGGCCAGCTCATTCTGCGGACCTATGCCCGTGCCAACCAAGAACATCAGAAGGCCATGGCTCGACGCCTCACCCCGCCCATCGCAGCGACGAAGTGAGACCCTGAGTTTCGCTCGATCCGGAATTGCGAGACGGCCCGACAATCGGCGTTTGCTGCCGTGCTCATGACAGGCTATCCTTCTATTCAACGTCATGGACTACACCGGAATCATCACCATCGAGCCGGGCAAGCGCTCGGGCAAGCCATGCATTCGCGGGCTACGCATCACGGTTTCAGACGTTCTCGAGTATCTGGCTTCCGGCATGTCGCATGACGAAATCCTGAAGGACTTCCCCTACCTGACCGAGGAGGATATCCGCGCCTGTCTCGCCTACGCTGCGGACGCCGGTCGTCGCACGGTTCATGCCGCCGCGTCATGAAGCTCGTCTGCGACGAAAATCTTTCACCCGGGCTGGTTTACTCGCTGGCGGATATTTTCCCGGACTCTGCGCATGTGCATGACCTTGGTCTCGGTGAGAGTGACGACCGGGCGATCTGGCAAAGCGCCAAGGACCTCGGCTACTGCATCGTCTCGAAGGATTCCGACTATTACCACCTGAGCATCCTTCATGGTCATCCGCCGAAAGTGGTTTGGCTGCGGTTGGGAAATTGCAGCACCCAGGCGATCCAGGACTGCCTGAGCAGGAATAGCCGAGTGATCCTGGATTTCCTTGCCGACTCCGCGGAATCTGTGCTGCTGCTTCCTTGAGCCTTAAACGCTAAGGAAAGAGCCCACCGTAAGGCGGGCTCTTCCTGACGCGAGGGCGTCAATTCACCCGCGCGAGTCCGTCCTCCGAATCGAGCAAGCCGTGCACGCGCTCGGTGCGTTTTTTAGCGGATGCCTCCACTCCTTCTGAGGATGTCACCAGCGGCGACGATCAGCCCGACAAGCGGCCCGTTCGTGATCAGCCATGATGTTGCCCTTCCACGATGGACACCGCGCGCTGTCCGCGATGGCGCTTGCGCCGAAATACTCGCGCAGGTCTTCGGCGAGGTTTTCCTTCATGGAGTAAGCCTGCCAGGTGCTGAATCCCAACGTGGCCGCCGTGTCTTTGGTGCGCTTGCCCTCGGCCATATCGGTCACCATTGCTCGATACCGTGGGTTGTGCGTGTCCAAGAAACCTTCCCAGTCCACGGCTCTTGCTGCGGCAAAGGCAGGATCGTCCTCGCCGCCAGCAAGCATGTCGCCGAGCGGGATTTCTTCACCTGTCTCCGGATCGAATCCGGCAGGTTCCTCAAAGGACATCACGCTCGAGAGACCGTCCAATTGGGTGCCGGCGTTCATCACATCCGTGCGTCCGGCGCTGTAGGACCTTCTGCCTGAACGGATGTGGAGTATCGTGTAATACGCCACGTTGCCGGGTGTGACCGTCTTGCCACGTGCTTCGAGGTCATGGAGCATCTTGGCAGCCAGTGCCAAGGCGTCCTGCAAGAGTTCCTCGGCGTCTTCTGCTCCGACCGGCTTGATGTGAGGTATGATGGCCTTCAAGCGCGGTGCGATCTCTTCCAACAAAACAAATCCAGCCCTTGGGCTCATTTGTGGGTTTTCCTTTCTTGGTTGAAAGGCGACCGCTGGGCGCAATGCGTGCACGGCGGTCACCAGTGTTTGGTTTACTGATGTCCGCGTGGTTGCGGCATTGGCGCCTGGCGTATTTGCCGGGCACGAATGAAACGGTCGTGAGGCCGAGAGCCGGATCAGGTCCGAGCTAAGGGCCACGCAAACGTTGGCGGAGCGCAAAGGAGCGAACTCGATTGCGCCCCGCCGGTGTGTGCAACAATTATTCCTTGTGACTGACTGCGTCTGCGATAATGGCAGCAGCAGCAGTGACTAGGGCACACACGGTTTTGACCCAGTCCATGCTTTTGCTCCTCCTGATGAGGTTCTGGCCCCGGAAATCCGGCCGACTTGACCGGTTTTGGGGCTCTCTTACGCGAACAAGGGCCGATGCTTCCGCCTCTGAAGGCTTAACCGACTCTTGTTCAATGGATTATACCCGTTTTCGGGCGAAATTAGGGGAGGGGGAGTGGTGCTTTCTGCCGAGGACATATTTGCGCCGGGACCGTCATACTCATAACCTGAAGGTCGCGGGTTCAAATCCCGCCACCGCAACCATCTCTCCACCAACGTCTTAAGTTTGACTTAACAGCCCCCATTTCCGGGGCCTTTTTCTTGGTGGTGACAAAATGGTGACAATCCTCTGGCGTTAGTTGCGCGGTGGGCGTTGGTGGTTGAGGAGGGACCTGAGCCGACGGTGCTCCTTCCACAGGATGGCGAGGACGATGACGGCGGCGGCGGCGGTCACCGGCGCTTCGGGGATCGGGGTGAGGTCGGCCACAACCTCGCCGTCGGATAAATATTTCGCACCATAAAGCGTCCCGCCGATGTCGAAGCTGATCTGGCTGAGTTGGTTGGTGGTGAGACCGTTGGTGTTGTTGCTGAAATACAGACGTCCATAGGCCCCGCTCTCGCTGTTCGTCGCCTGCGTCCAATTGGTGATCTTGAGCGTGCCCGTCCAGCTGATCGCCGAACTGTTGGCGAAGCCGATGCTCCGCGTCGTGGTGTCCGTGCTCGTGCCGAAGTCGATCGTGGAATTCGCCGACAACGTCATCGTGCCGATCGTGGTGTCGCCGTAAACCGCCGTGCTGTCGCCGACAAGGAACGTGCCGCCGCCCAGCACGAGGCTGCCGCCGCTTGGCATGGCGTCGTCCACCTTGAGCACGAGCGTGCCACTGTTGGTGATGATTGTCGGCCCCGTGTAGGTCATCTGGTTGCTGAACACCGTCGTGCCGCCATCGACGACGAGATCGGAATTCGCGTTTGCGCCCGAGATCACGCCGGTGAAGACGTTTGTGCCCGTGCCGCTGCGAGAGGTGAGCGTCGTTCCGTCCTTCGACACAGGACCGGAATACGTCACCGCGCCGCCCGAGCTGTTGCTCAGCACGCCATTGCCCGTGCCGATCGTGATGCGGTTGGTCAGCGTGCCGGTGGCCGTCATTTCCAGCACCGAGCCACCGGTGAGTGTCACGTTGGTGCTCGCCCCGAGGTTGTTGTTCGCGCTGATGCGCAAGGTGCCGCCGGAGATCGCGGTCGTGCCCGTGTAGGTGTTTGCCCCGGACAAAGTGAGCGTGCCGGCCGCGCTCTTAGTGAGATTGCCCGAGTTGGAAATGACGCCCGCAAATGTCTGGCTGCCCGTCTCGGCCACGGTGAGGGTCTGGTTCGGCGCGAGGCTGACCGATCCGCCCGTCGCCCCGCCCCCGCGCAGCGAACCGATGGTCTCGCTGTTGGTCACGACCAAGTTCACGCCAGCCGTGTTGTCGAGCAAGACCGCCGCCGCGTCGGCGATGGCGCTGCCGTTGGAGAGGATGAGCGTGCCGCCTTGGACTGTTGTCGTGCCGGTGTAGGTGTTGGTTCCTGCGAGGAGCAGAATGCCATCTCCCGTTTTGGTAACGCCGCCAGTGCCGAGCGTGATCGAACTCACCACCCGGTTGGTGCCGATGTTACTGCCGCTGGCAGACGCGTTGAAGGTCAGGTTGACATTGTTCCCGGTGATCCCGCCGGAGTTGGTTAAGGTATAGGCATTGGCTACCGAGATGGTCGCATCGGACTGGAGGGTGACCAAGCCCGTGAGGATGCTGCTCCCGGCGGAGCCGTGGAGGGCGCCGCCTTGCGAGTTGCCCGGGCCGTTGATGAAGAACGACTCCGCCACCGTCCGGGTTCCGGAAATCACCACGTTGCCCCCGCTGGCGACGGTGGTCGTCCCGCTGGTGGATCCGAGCGCGTTATCGTCGTAAATTCTCAGCGTGCCGGCGTTGACCGTCGTCGCTCCGGTGTAGTTGTTGGAAGTGTAAACGTGCAGTATACCCGTTGAGCCAGTCTTGGTGAGGTCGCCAGAGCCCAAGCCGATCCCGGTATTGGTGATGTAAGTGTTGCCGGTCGCGACCTCGACGGTGAGATTTTGCGTCCCGCTTGTGTTGGTGATGCCACCCGTAATGACACCGCCATCCGCCTTGATCGTGCTGTCGGATGCGAGAGTTATGAGGCCGTTATTTGTGGCTGAGATCAGCAGACGCAGAGCACCCGTGGTGCCGCCGACACCCGTGCCGTTGATTGTGATGGGCTCGGCGGCATAGTTGCCCGCAGCTGCGAAATAGACGGTTGCCCCGCTGGCCACCGTCGTGCCCGCTGACGTGGCCCCAAGCCCCGAAGCATTGGTGACGCGCAGAGTCCCGGCGCTGACGGTCGTCAAGCCCGTGTAGGTATTCACCCCCCCGATGCGCAGTTCCCCATCTCCGGTTTTGGTCAGCGAGCCACCACCCGCGATGATGCCATCGTAGGTCAGCGTCGTCCCGTTCGTGACCTCGATCGTCCCGCCGCCGGTGCCCAGGGCCGTGCCGCGGTTCGCGCCCAAGGTGAAGCTGGCCGTGGTCCGCAATGTCCCGCCATCGAACGTCAGGTGCCCCGGCGTTGCCGACCCGGGTGCGGTTCCGAGGCGGGTATCCGCATTGATCGACAGCGTGCCTCCGTTGATCGTCGTCGAACCGGTGAAGGTGTTGGCTCCGGTGAGAGTTGCGGTGCCGCCACCGGTCTTGATCAGAGAGCCAGTGCCACTGACATTGGTAATCGCGCCACTGACGGTGGCGGTCTGGCTGTTGCTGGCGTCGATCGTCAGGGCGGCGGCGTTCAAGCCGATCGGGCCGCTGTAGGTCGTCGCGGCATCCGCGCCGCTGGCTCCGATGACGCGCGCCCGGTTGTTGGTCGTGCTGACATAGATCGAGTTGCTGATCGTGACACCATTGCTGGCGCGCAGCGTTGAGGCGGCATCGACGATCGAATCGTTGAGGTCCACGCCGAGGTCCACCGCATGCCCCACCCCGGCCACGCTGGTGCGTGAAATCAGCGTGCCCGCGCCGATAACCAGCGTGCCGTCGCCGATCCGCACCTGATAGTTGGTGGCGTTGGCGCTGGTGGAGTTGCCGGTGGAGACGACGATTCCTCCGCCATCGACCGAGAGGCGGACCGTCGCGAGGTTGGCCGGCATGGATACGGTCCCGGAGAGAAGCAGCGTGCCGCCGGAGGCGACGTTGAGGGCCAGATTGTTGCTGAGGGTGATGTTGCGGGAGACGGTGCCCGTGCCTGAGGCTTCCGTATAGCCAAGGGTCGAGGCCCCGGATGATCCGCTGCGGACCGTGAGGGCACCGCCGCCCAGCGTGACGCCGCTGGCCACCTGCAACGCCGAGGCCGCCGATCCGGTGGTGTCCCCGAGAGTGATCGCGCTGGAGTCGGCCGAGCCGCCCGAGTTGAACCGGAGGACACCCGCGTTGATGAACGTGCCGCCCGTGTAGGTGTGCGCGCTCTGGTAGATGACGGTCGAGTTCTGGTTGATGGCGACCGACCCGCCCGAACCCGAGATCGTCGTGCCCGTGCCGAAGGTCAGCGTGTTGCCGTTGTTGCCGTAGACACGGAGTTGGTTGTTGCCCAAGAAAATGTCGGCCGAGTTGATGTTCAAGTTCCCGGCGACCGGATTGATCTCGATATAGCTGCCCGAGGCGGATCCGGTGCCGATCGTGAGCGCGAAGGCCTGCGTGTTGGCCGAGTTGTTTTCGATCTTGCCGAAGAGGTCGATCGGGTTGCCCGTGATGCCGAACGTGCCGGCACCGGAGGCGAAGAAGACGTTCCGGAAGTCGTCGTATGCGGTGTAGTTGTTGAACGGATTGGTGCGTGTGGTGCCGGCGAAGGCAATATCGCTCGACGTGCCCGGCGTCGGAGAGGAACCACCCACCCAATTGGCTCCCGTTCCCCAATTGTTGTCCCCGCCCCCGCCGTTCCAAGAGATTTGCGCGTGCGTTGCGGACGGAAGGACGGACAACAAGAGGGCAACCACGATGCCACGGGTGCGACCGCGCGGGCGCGGGGCAATAGGTTTCGTTTGGCAGGGGTGCATGCGGTTCGTGATGGGTTGGCTTGCTGGGACTGAAGGGCTGCTGGTGCCCTTTGGTAGGCTAGGGACGCCCCACGGCACGGCAATGCCGCTTTGCGCCAAGGACATGCGGAAATGCGTCATTTGGAGGGCCGCGATTTTGCACTGCGTGGGGACTCCGGTTTTGGAGGGCACTCGCTTGGACCGGGTGGGAAGGCGCTCGGGAGCGGACAAATGAGGGTGACGCAAAGCGGTGGGAATTTGGCGCAATACGCTATTGAGGGAATTGCCGGCCTGCGAGAGGGTGCGGGGGCTGAAATAGCCGAAAGTCCATAAAACTGTTTATCCCATGAAATCACCCCGTTCCATCAAGCAAGCGATCCTAGCCCTCGTCTTCTTCACTCTTGCATCATCAGTGGTGCTAGCTCAATCCACTTGGACGGGTTCGTCCCCCGGGTTTTGGAATACTGCAGCCAACTGGGATCCTTCGGGCGTGCCTGGCGCAGGCGCCAGCATTGTTCTTAACAACGGAGGGGCAAGCGGCATCACCATAAATATAAACACTGCCCCTGCTGTTCTGAACAATTGGACAACCGCTGCCAATAGTGGCGGTAATGTCAACATCATCCCAAGCACCAGCGCTCGCAGTCTGACAATAGGGGGCACTCTAACGAAGACAGGAACCAACATCTTGGTATTCCGGCCTAACAGTGGGGTTGCTCTCTCGATGACTGTCGGGACACTGGATCTGACCGCAGCAAGTGCCGGTGCCGTGGGTTTTGGCAACGTGGCTTTGGCCGGAACAAACGCCCTCACGAGCCTTTTCATCACCAATGCCAACGTTTCCTCCTCAAGCGGGACGAACCAGCTGAATTTCTTGGATGCGGCCAATGCAACCAACTACACAGTCGGAACGCTCACTCTTGGAACCGGTGGTGAAGTCGCTCTGGCCAACGGTTCGACCAACCCGAGCACCCAATACTTCCTGAATGTCGGATCGCTCAACGGCAGCGCAGGAGTGATCCGCGCCGCGAACGGATCAAACAACCTCACCGGTTCCACCGCTACGCTTAATCTCATAGGCACCAGCAACGGGACCTTCGGCGGCACAATCGTGGACAACAACGTGGCGACCAACATCAAGACAGCCCTGTCCAAATCGGGGGCAGCCACCCAAACGCTCACAGGCACGAACACCTACAGCGGGGCAACCACCGTGGCTGCCGGCAGGCTTGTGTTGGACACCACCGGCGGCGACGCTTTAAAGAACACTGCGTCGCTCACAGTATCAGGCGGTGTCCTGCTCATCGCAAAGAGCGACCAGATTGAAAACTCCGCCACCGTGACGCTCTCCGGCGGCACGATCGCCAAGGGCAGTGGGGCGATCAGCGAAACCTTTGGGGCGCTCAACCTGACTGACACGTCCTTCCTGGACTTCGGCAGTGGCACCGGCAACTTCACCTTCGCCAGCTATGCGCCCGGCAGCTTCAAGCTGACGTTCCAAAATTTCAACATGGGCAATTCGCTGACGATCACCAACGGCACCTACACCGCGAGTGAATTTGATTTCAATGGATTCGGCACCTCTTTTGCGGCGGTTCCTACCGGAGGTTTCACCATCACCGCAGTCCCCGAGCCCTCCACGGTGCTCGCCGCCTTGGGCCTGACCGGTCTTCTCCTCTGGCCTTTGCGTCGCCGCTATTTGGGCCAAGCGAAACCCTGATCTTGGGGACAATCTTTGGGGGTAAGATCAGCCCACGGCCAGGGGTGGCCGTGGGCTGCATCGTTTGTGCTGCGCGCCAATCGACAGCAACATAGGTGTAATACCAACGGCCCAGGGCAATTGGACTTTGTCCGCAGCAATCGCGGGTCGGGCCTACCACCCGACCAAAAGTCGAAAAGCAAGGGGCTGTTGGTATGACTGCTTGCAGCCCCATCTCCAGACTAAGTTGAACCAAGTTACTCTGTTATCCACACTCAGCGCAGCGTGGGTTCTGGTGCTAAAATGTGTGTGCGCAAACGCCGCGAGGCGACGACTTTCGACGGGTATGCGGGCACACGGAAGGCAGCGACAGCCTCAGTCGATCCTGTAGCGGCGATGTCCTCATCGTCGGTGCCTTTCCTCCCGCTCGAGGCGGAATCCTGCAAGGTTCGGGCAGCGACGGTCGGGAGACTGCCGCTACAGGCTGAAATGCGGCGGCGTCCCCGCCGTCGCGCCATTCCCTCCGGCTCGGCGCCAAGTCACTCGCCGAAGGGTGAGTCCACATTCCTGCTCCCCTTGCTCCCTGGCAGGCTGGTGACATCACCACCGGTCAAAAACGTCCGCATTTTTCCGGCCAAGATCATCGGCTTCCTTTGGTGGAGCGCTTTCTCGGCGGGTTCGCTGGAACCGGGTTCCTTCCACCGGAGGGAGCAGGTTTCGGCGAAGGGACAGCCGTTCGCCGAGGCCGCGCCGGGGGCAGGGATGAGCCCTGCACGAAGATAGGGGGGATGAGCACGCGAAGCGGGATGGAGGGCTTTCCGATCGCTCCATGTTGGAGTTGATGGTGGACGAGATCGACGGCTTGGCGGCCTTGGTCCCATTCGCGCAGGTCGATGTGCGCCATCGTCGGCAGGTCGGAGTGGCTGCGGAAGGAGACGAAGGCGACATCGCGTGGGATGCGCAGGTTCTTCTGCCGCGGGTCGTAATGGCGGGCCGCGGTGAGCCAGTAGTAGGGCTGGATGTTGGTTGAGATCACCACGTCGGGCCTCTCCTCACGAAACCAGCGGGAAAACCGCACGGCGAAGTCGGTGCTTACTTCGTAGTTAAAGATCCGCGGCTGGGGTCCGATATCCTGCAGGCAAAGCTGCTCATAGAGCGACTGCGCCTGGAGCGGGATGTTGGTTCCGCTGGCGTAATGGTTGAGCAAGGCAAGCCCGATCTTCCGGTAGCCCCGCTCGCGGCAGGCCTGCACGCCTTGGTGCAGAGCGGAGCGGAAGTCGACTTGCACATTGTGAACCCGGGGCAGGTCGTTTTCCGGACCGATGAAAACGGTAAAGAATCTGTCCCAATCGAGATCAAGGTGGACGTTGTCCCTGAAGGCCTGGACGAGGACCCCTTGGATGCCGCGGGCATATATCACCCGGCTCAACGCGCTGGACGAGGGGTAATCATGCAGCGAAAAGGTGTCTACTGCATAGCCCAACTCCTCCGCCCGCTGCACCAGGCCGGAGAACTCCGGGCTGGACGGAGGGCTAGTTGTCCGCGCTCCATTGTGGACGTAGGCCAGTGTTACCGTCTTGAGACCCGCCCCCTGAGGCCATCGGCGGCGGCTCAAGGCGGCCAGTGCCGGGTCGAACCGGTAGTGCAATCTGGCTGCGGCCTCCAGCACTCGGCGGCGCACATCCTCGGAGACGTAGCCGGAATTGTTGAGCACCCGACCGACCGTTGTTTTGCCGACGCCGCACTCCTCTGCAATCAGCCGATAGGTGGGGAGGCTTGGGGCAGTCACGATTTGCGTGTAACGAAAGCCGGTCATGGAACAAAGTGAACGCCTCGTCATGGGACAGGGCCCATGGGTCGTTCCTTTCTGACTTCGTATTCCGTGTAACCTTAACTTCAACATCGTGCTCAAGCAATCCCCCCGTCGGCTGCGGTGCAAGGCTCATGGGTTCTGCGTGGCTGCAAGGCCACAAAAGCGGAGCCGGCGCCGAAGCAGGTATCCGCAAGAATCGCCCCGTCCTATCGGCGGGTGTCGGCATGACTCCGCCTTTCGCGTCCGCCTGATGCGAGGCCCCTACATTTCCGCCCGCAGCCCCGAAGAGTGGAGGAATAGGGGATTTACACTCGTCGAGATGCTTGTTGTTTTGGCCTTGTTGGGGATCCTGGCCACGCTGGTTGTGGGGGGGGTGCAAAACACTGATTTCGTCAAGCTTCGGAGCGCGCAGGATATGCTCATTTCCCAGACCCAGGCTGCCCGCAGCTTGGCCCTGGCGAAAAACACTGCATCCCGGTTGCTCATTGATGCCGGATCCGACGAGGAGAACGGTCGCCGCCGCCTTGCGCTCGCGTCCCTGTCCCAAGAAGAGCCTGGCAAATGGGAGGTGGCCGCAATCCCGGTCAGACTGCCCGAGGCCACAGCATTCCTTGCCGACGATGGTGAGACGCCCGCGTCCACGGGTGGGGGCTCAGCTTCCCCGCCTGGTAAACTTTCCGGCAGCAGCCTGATCGGGCCGGAATCTCTGAAGCAGACGGATTGGTTTTTCATCGAATTCGATTCCGCTGGAACTTGCGAGGACAGTGCAGGTGCCATCCTCATTGTGGGCAGCGTCCGGCACGACGGGTCACGCTGGGTGCGCAAGTCCGTGGAAATGATCCGAGGTGTTATGCTCCGCCGATCCGGGTATGCGGGCGTCTTCGCTGATCCTGCGCACATCCGTGAGGCCTATGGTGCCCTATGAGAAAAGTCCGCGCACCCTTGGACGATGAAGCCGGCTTCTCGCTTGTCGAAGTCGTTCTGGCTTTGGGCCTCTTTGCTTTCGCCATGGTCGCCATGCTCGGTCTGCTCGGGACCTCCATCAAGGGTGTGCGGATGCTTGAAGATCGTGATGGTCTTGTGACCGCTGGCGGTGCTGCCGTGGAACCACTCGCGCGCTTGACGCGCGATGAACTCACCGCGCTGCCGACCGGCACGGATGCCGCCGCGGGCGGCAGGCCGACATTCTACGGCTACATTCCTTCGGAGCTTCACGCGTCCGAGGCTGGTCGCGACGTCGAGAGTTTTAGGTGGACCAATTCTGTGCCGCAGGTTTCCGAGGTGAAGGGTCCCAGGGTCTTTCGCGTCCGGGTTTACCGGGCCATGCGCGATGCCGGGTCCGAGCAAACGTTCAACGCCACAAACATCTCCTTCCCCGTGAGGATCGTGGTGGAAGCTCTTGCCCCCGGACAAAGCGATCCTGCACCGGGGGCGATGTCATGGAGTTTTCACCGCATAATGGTGCCGGTCCAATGATCACTAGCGACAACAAAACCCGGAGTGCCTTCACGCTGCTCGAGTTACTTGTCGCCTGCGCGATCATGGCCGTTTTTCTCGTGTTGGCCGGCCAGATCGTGTCCGGTAGCCTGAACCACTGGCGGTTCGCCCAGAGCAAGATGGCGGCAAACCTGCAGGCGAGGCTCGCTTTTGATTGGCTCGCGCGTGACCTGCAGTCCTTGTGCACCGCCAACGACGGATCGGAGTGGCTTCGGATCGAGCCTTCCGACCCCGCACTGACAACGGACGGCCAAGGGAACACGGCGGCCAGTTCTTGGTTGATGTGCTTCACGCAGCCCGGTCAGCCGCACCGGAGTCCGACGGCAAGCTCCGGTTCGAGCGCCCCCAGGATCTCGGGTCCTGTTGCCGTGAGTTACTCGCTCGGTTACCTTGATCCCATGGTCCGCGGCGGCGCGCGCAAGTCGTTCGCCCTGCTGCGAACCACCATCAATCCCCAAGACACGTTCGAAAGCATGGGTGTCGGAAACCTAAACACCGACTTCTGGGGGGACGGTGTTCTTGGTTTTACCAGAATCCGTCCCGAGGACATTCTCGCGGACAATGTGTCGGGATTTCGGATTGTAGCCGAATTTCTTCCCGCAGGCACTAGCGCCCCTGTCCGCAGCGATCCGGCAAGAACGTTCGCCTACGGCCCCGATGGCGTCGTCAAGGTTGGCTCCACCGAGTATCCGGGGGCAGTGCTCACCGGGTTCGAAATCACGCTGTGGCTTTTGGACTCGAAATTTGCCCCTTTGGTTGGCTCGGGGCTCCTCAAGATGTCCGACAACCATTCCGTCGCCTTCACTAAACGAATCCCCCTTGTCACGCCATGATTATCCAGCCACAACTCGCCACGCTCTGCGCGTTCATCATGCTGGCAATCGCTGCCCGCGGCGCAGACACCCCGGTGGGGTTGAAGGGGTTTGCGAACAGAACTTTCGACGATGCCATCACCGGAGACGGCTCGGGAGGGTGGACAGACGAGGGACCGGAGAACTCGCTCAACGAGTTCCCCGTGGGGCGCGTAGAATTTGAGGGGATTCCTTTCGAGATACCTGCTGACGCACCGGCCGTGCTCGCCCTCCGAGGCAAGTCTTGGCCGGAGGCTCCGGAGGAGGTGACGATACCGACGCCCGGCGTCAGTGGTCGGGCCATCTTCCTTCTGAGCGCACACGCGTGGGAAGATGGTCCCATCGAACTCGCCCGCCTCATCGTGCGCTACGAGAACGGGCGCGAGGATTCACTGCCCGTTATCAACCTCACGCACACCGGCCCGTGGTGGAATCCGGTGAGTCTTCCCGCTGGCGTGGTCGCGTGGCGGGGAAAGAACCGGCACGGTGTCGGGGTCGGCGTATTTCTCAGCGGCCACGAGATTGCGGACCAACCGCTATCCTCCATCACGGTTCGTGCCAGCCCGATGAGCGGGCAGCTGCTCATCCTCGGCCTGACCGTCTCGGGAAGGACAACCGCGAGCCTACCCAAACGTCCTCCGTGGACGTCCGAGGAACGTGGATCCTCAGAAGGTTTTCCCCTGGCAGCCGCGGTGAACCCTGCGGATGTTGCGGCTTGGGAAAAAACCCAGGGCTGGCGGACGCCAACGGCCGGGCGGCAGCTTGTCATGGAACTCGATGCGGCGCTTACCGCGCCAACCGCGGAGGTCGCGGCATCGCTCGTGAAGGAGTTGGCATCCTTGGGCTACACCGCAGCAAGGCTTGCGCCGCTCGATCCGTTGCTTGCGTGGCCCGACTTTTCCCCTGTGCGCAATCTTTTGGCCTCGTTGAAGGCAGGGGGGCTGGCTGCGTCGGTCACCTTGGCCGGTGGCCGCCCTTATTCCGATGCCGATGGCGTCGCAGCGGTTCGTGATATGGACCCGCGGTTCAGCGAGGTCTTCTTTGTGGACCCCAGAGCCACCGAGATTCTCCAGCGCGACATGGAGGTGTTTTGGAGTGAGCCGCCAATCGACCATTTGGACTCCTCCTCGATCCTTTATGACGGTGGGCTGCTTAGCTATCATGTTGATGACTTGACCCGCCCGCACCGGCGGATGCTCATGAACCGGTGGGCTACTTGGTTGCGGGCACACCACGGGGGCCAAGAGGAACTCGAGAAGGCATGGGGTGTGGAAGGGCAACCTTCCCCACTGCTGCCGGGCGACAATCTTGCCCGTTCCCGTGTTGAATTGGTCAGCCTGTCAAACATCCTTGCCGCGTCACCCCGATTTCGGAAGCGAATTGCCGAGCAGGTCCAATTCCTCGACGAGGTTCAACGCGAGTGGTTCCGAGCGCGTAAAGATTTCGCGGACCAGACTCTCCCATCTACGCTCTGGAGCACCACCGCATGGATATCCCCCTCCTGGCTTCGAGACCTCCAAGTAGGGCTCTCCGCATCGCTCGACGTTGTCGAGGAACGTGTCGAACTGCTGCGGCCTGAGGTCCCGCCCGAGGATGGAAAGTCGCTGTTTTTGGATCTCTCGCCGCTCTCCGAGGAGGGCATCGCGGATTTTCTCACGCCTTATTATCGTGTTTCGGGAAAACCTTTCATTGTCTGGGATCCCACCGGAATGTGGCCGGGGGATCGGGATTTTCTGCGCTCCCTTCGCACCATGGTGGTGGCGGCGCTGCAGGGGTGGAACGGCATCCTGCATCGAAAACTGTATTCGCTGGAGCCGCAAGCGGCGATGGAGGAGGTCGGTTCGGTGCCCGGGCCCGCGCTGCAGAACCCCGCGTTTCTCGCCATGCTGCCCCTCGGCCGCCACATCTTCCTTCGCGGGGATCTCGATCCATTGCCCCTCATGTTGCGCCGCCCGCTCCTTACACCCACCGATATCGTTTCCAAATTGCCGCTCGTTCCATCGCTGAGCAAGCCGCTGGGGGACTCGTTCCCGGCTTGGATTCCCTTCGTTGGGGGCGTCGAAGCAGGCACCGATGTCGTTGGGTGGCGGGCGGCTGAACTCCCCCAGGAGTTGCTTCCCGGCGAGCCCGTGACCGCAGCGGGAGGTCAGGTCGCGCTGAACCCTGACGCCGACCGTCTTGTGATCCGGACGCCCCGGACCATCGCCGTCGCCGGGGAGTTCGACGGTCAGGGCGTCGAATCCGACCACGGCGCTATCTCCGAGGCCGTTGGATACGGCGTGGTTTACATGACCACTTTGGACAACCTTCCGCTGTCTGAGTCAGGTGCCGTCCTCCTTGGCTTGGTCGGCCGGTGCAACAACACCGGGGCCCGGATCGAACGCAGCACCGAGCCGCGCGGGACTTATCCAGCCGTGTGGCGTATGGCGGATGCTGGCCGCGCTCCAATTCTTATGGAGCGTGTTGCCGCCACATTCACGCTGTCCACGGAGAAGGCAGACGGATGGACCATCACGCCGCTTGACGCCCGGGGGCGTCCGGTGGGGCCATCGGCTTCGATTGCCTCCACCGATGGCAAGCTTTCCTTGCCACTCGACAACCGCACGCACCGGGCCCCGCTTCTGCTTCTTCGCCGTGAGAACCCGTAAGCCAAGCCGTCATTGCGGCCCTGGACGTCACGTGCGTCCGGAGGGCTGGCGAGACATGCCGCCGCGACGTGTCGATATCCCGAATCAACGCGGATTTGCCTTGGTTCTGGCCCTCCTTATTGTGGCGCTTCTCGTCGTTGTGCTGGTCGGCGCGGCCATGCTTGTGCGCGTTGAGACCCTCACGTCCTCAAACTCGCAGAAGACGGCCGAAGCGCGGCAGAACGCCATTTACGGTCTGGAGGTGGCTTTGGCCGACCTCCAAGAACTCGCCGGTCCCGACCAGCGGGTCACCGCCACCGCGGAACTCAACCGCAACGGGGCTGACCCGCTCTGGAGTCCTTCCTACCTGACCGGAGGGACGGCAAGCAACCCCGCTACCACGCCGGCACGAAACTGGACCGGCGTGTGGGATGTCTCGCGCAGCCGCTACATTCCGGATGTCGCCACTCCCGGTCGTGTCACTCCGAACGTGGGCGATGGAGGGAACCAGCTGTCGGCCAAGCCGCTCAAGTGGCTCGTTTCCGGGGGGCAACGGAAGTCCGGCGGCACGGAATCGCAGACCAGCAACGTGTCCCCGCTGGGCTATACGGCCGTCATCGGTGCCGATGGCTCGCTGACCGGCGTGAATACGCCCAGTGATCATGTTGTGCTCTTGGGCTCGGGGACGGTTGATCTTGCAGTATCCGCGGGCGCCGATGGTGTGGCGGTTCCGAAAGTGCCAATATTCAACCCTCTCTCCACACAGCCCACTAACCCCTGCGGAGCCTATGCATTCTGGGTCGGTGATGAGGGGGTCAAAGCGAAATTCCAAGACGGAGCCGAATCGGCATCTTTCGAAACTACCTATGCGTCCCAGCAACGCGACTTGCTGCGGCTGTCCGCCCCGCAAAAACTCGGGATTGGTGCCATCGTTGGCACAAACACCGCCACCTTGCGCGAAGACGGCTATTTCCCCTCGGATCCGGAGTTCCTTGCGGCCCTGCGGCGGCTTCACTCCGATGAGCAAATCGGTTACCTCCCCGGGGGCGAAAAGCTCGGGCCCGATTTCAAGCGGCGCTTCCATGATCTCACGCTGTATTCGCGCGGCGTGCTCGCCGATGTCAAAAAAGGCGGGCTCAAGCAAGATCTCACTGTCTTCCTCCAGCAGGGCGACATCTCCGGGAAAATCCGGGACACGGACCTCTTCTACGAGGACTCAAGGGACGATCCCTCGAGCACTGATCCGGTCAACCCCCGCGCCCCGTTCCGGATACGCTTCCCGGGATTCCACCCGACCTCGAACAGCGGCCTGCCCCGCATCGGCCTGCTGCGCAGTTGGTATGGAATGACAACTCCGACCGTCCGGCCCCACACCGACACCCAGCATGGTGTGTTTCCTGTCATCAGCCGCTGTGAATGGCCGGTATGGTTGAAGATGAGCCTCGACCTGAGCAAAGCGACCTATCCCTACGCGATTCCTCTTACGGCATTCGAACTGCGGATTTTCCCAACGATCACGCTCTACAATCCCTACAATACGGATCTCCCCGGCGTGGATTACACGGTCACGCTGACGATCGGCGCCAATGCTGCCTTTGAACTCCGCAGCGATACAAACACGTCTGGCCAGCCGATCAAGTTCGACCTCTCGGGCGCCTTGGGTGGTGATAAAATGATTTTCAAGATTCCCGCTGGGGAGAGCGGCCTCAGGGCGGGGGAGAGTAAGATCTTTACCTTGAGAGACACCGACGTGCCGTATTCCTCCTCAATGGAGATGGTGAGTGATTATGTCACGGAAACCCCGGGATTCGGGGCCGGGTTGACTTATCCGAACAACCCCAACGGCGGCAACCCCAACAGCTACTTCAAGATCGGGGGCACCTATGCCAATGCCTCGGACCCACTGAAGATCACGAAGGGCAGCGGGACTCTTGCTTTTCAATACATCCTTTTCCGTCCCTCCTCTCCTCCTAACACCGCTTTGCCTCGTCTCACAGAGCTGTCCGTAGCTGGCGGCGTTCTGCAAAGCATAACTGATGCGCCCGCGAACCACGGCTGGGTTTCCTTCGGAGGTGCCGCGGTCAACCGGATGGTCTTCTCGGCAATCCAATATACTGGAGCCAACATCCGCGAGATCGATACGCGACGGCCGGTCGGCGCCTTCAACATGCGTCCTCTCACGCATCGGGCTACAACCAGCGTTGACCCGGTCGGCGGATCGCTTGCTCCGGTGACGGGCTACAACCTGCGTGCGGCACTCGACGCGCCGGCACCAGCCATTTGGCTCGGAGGATTCGGTGAGTCCCGCTATTGGGGAACCAAGCGAAACCTTCCTGACGGCACGACTAGTATCGTGATCCGCGGCTATTCTCCCCCCATCCTATCCGGGGGATCGCCTGCCTACGAACGTTTCCCCTACACGTGGCAAAGCTCACCTTCAGGGCCGGCCCAAGAGGTTAGCGGAGTTTTTTCTGCCTCAGATCTGGGCCTTTCGGCACCCCTCTTCTCGCTGCGGTCCGATGGCCTCGAACCGCTAAGCCTCGCAGAGTTTCAACACGTCAACCTCGCAGGGCATGCATGGCAGCCGAGTTACGTGTTGGGTAATTCCTTTGTCGATCCGAAGCTCAAAGGCCGGGACTGCTATGCCGGATTCTTTCGCTACGGCGATGCGGGAGCGGGAATCGAGTATTTCACGCGCACAGGGGTCGGGAATCCTGCGAATTCCGCCGCGGACACCAGTAACCGGGTTTATGACGCCTCTTGGATGGCCAACGACGCGCTGTGGGACCGGTTTTTTTTGAGTGGCGCGAACACCTCCGCTCCCCAGGCGGCCGGCATTCTCTCCAACAAGCGAAGTCTCCCCAACAGCCGCCTCACTTTCCGCCTGTCGAACGGGCGCGATTACAACTCGCTCGGTAGCCCGGCAGAAAAGTTGGAACGTGGCGCCTCGTTCCTGCTCAATGACGGTGCATTCAACGTCAACTCAACCTCGGTCGAAGCGTGGAAGGCGATCCTCTCGTCGCGGCTCGGACTGAAAATCAACAACGACACGGCGGGGGCCACCGAGGCGGTTTTTGCCCGGATGCTCGACCCTGGTAACGGAGATGGAACGTTCTTTGCTCCGCCTCCCAACCAACCTGCGGCCGAGCGCGCCGGAGCCTACACCGGGGCGCGGCGCTTGACTGCCGACGAGGTCCAAGTGCTGGCCGAAGAGATCGTCAAGCAGGTCAAGCATCGTGGGCCTTTCACCTCGATCTCAGATTTCGTGAACCGCAGGCTAACCACAGAACTCACCGGACCACCCTTCAACGAAACCGAAATTTCGCGCACTGGCTTCTCCGGGGCGCTGCAGGCGGCGATCGACTCGGCCTCGGACCGCCTGCTTGGCTACAGGGGCATCAATAGCCCGTTCTACAGCGCCACGCTGCGGGGCAGTTTCTACAAGCCTGAGAAGATCCAAGTGTTCCCGGGGGGCGCCGTCGGAATCATCTCCGATGTCAATATTGCGGATTCCAGCCTCTGGGGTGCGGTCGTCCCTCGCTTGGCCATGCTCGGAAGGCCGTGGTATTACACAGCCGCTGGTCTGCCCGGCTTCATCACGCAAGCCGATCTCCTGCAGGCCATCGGTCCATTGCTGACGACGCGCAGTGACACCTTTCGCATACGGGCTTATGGGGAGGTTAGGAATCCGCGGACAGGAAAGATCGAATCGCGCGCTTGGTGCGAAGCTATCGTTCAGCGCATGCCGGACCCCTTGGGGGACAATCCGACTGCTGACGACATGATCTGGCCGGAACGTCCAGGTGCGGTAGCCAATAAGGCAAATACCGCCGGCCGGAGATTTGAAATCGTCGCCTTCCGCTGGTTGGCCCCAGAGGAGGTGTGAAGTTATGAAACAGCTGGTCCTCCTCCTTCTCGTCGCGGCATCACTAAATGCGCAGCCCGTGTCCGAGGATCCATTGGTCTCCTTGCGGATCCTTTACGTGGACCGCCCCCCCACTCCAGCCGAGGTTGCGGCGGCGGAATCCTCCGGCAAGCCCCTCGAGCCGACGATCTATTTCCTTGCTCCCTCGATTCCGGGCAAGAGTCCAGAGTTCTCTCCGCTACTTCTGCCCTTCTCCCGCCTGAGTGATCCCGTCACGCTGCCGGCCGGGAGCCCGCTCTCGCTGTTTGCGAAACCGGAATTGTCCAGCAAGTTCGCCCAGGTTGACGCAGGTAAGCGAAGCGAGGTTCTCGCCGTCTTGAAAGCCTCGCGCGCTCAGGACTTTCGTGACGCAAAGCTTCGGATCCTCGACACCTCGGGGCCCGGCTTTCCCCCGGGGCACCTGCGGGTGATCAACCTCTCCGACATGCCGATCTCCGTGAAGACGCTCGACCCCCTCAAGCAGATTCCGCCGGGCGAAACCTTGACGTTCCAGCCAACCCCCGGCCGCCGGAACACCGTGCCTTTGGTAGTTAGCGTAAACAACCAAGGTGTGTGGCGCGAATTCCATGCCGGTGCTGCCAAGTTGAGCGAAACCACACGGGTCACGGTTTTGGTCACCGGCCAAGCCTCATGGGAGCGAGGATCACCCTATTCGGTCGAATACCTCTCGGAGACGTCGTCACCTGTCCCTCAATGACACCCTTGTCGCAGACTATCTTGCGTTGGCAGCAGCAGCCGCACCCTCTCGGGGTAAACCGGAGTTGTGGCGACCTTGCTTTCACTAGGCCATGAACCCCGCGCCCCCTGTGACCCCGACCCCAGGAGCCCCTGTGCCCCCGACGCGGCGCGAGCTGATCATTTATGCCTTGGGCAATGCGGCGGTGGTGATGGGGAACGGACTCATCAACGCGCTGCAGTTTCCAATCTTCAACATGGTTCTCGGGCTCAGCCCGGGGATGATCGGAACCATCGCCGGTGTCAGCCGTGTTTTCGATGCGCTCGCCGATCCGGTGATGGGGCAGATCTCCGACAACACCCGCAGCCGCTTCGGGCGAAGGATGCCCTACATCCTGATCGGCGGAGTTCTCTCGATGCTGTGCCTCGGGATTTTTTATTGGTGCGGAGCGGATTGGAATAGCACGGCGATCCTAGCCTGGTTCGGTGTGCTGCTCTTTCTTTTCAATCTGGCGACAACGGTGATCGGGGTCCCCTACTACGCGCTCGGGATCGAAATGGGGACCGACTACGACCAGCGCACACGGGTGGTCGCGTATCGCAGCTTCATGGACAAGGTGCTCGGAATCCTCGCCAACTGGTATTTCCGGTTCACCGAGACTTTTGCCAACGCCCTGACCGGTGCCCGCTGGCTGGCCGGCCTCATCGCATTTTTCGGAATCGGGGCAACGCTGGCCCTCATTCTGAACAACAAGGAACACCGGTATGCAGCGGTCGCGAGGAATTCGCCGCCAGCGAACGGTTTCTGGTCAACCATCGGCTCAGTCCTGTCCAATCCAGTCTACCTCCGTCTCCTGGCCATCTGGTCGATCCTGACTCTCAACACCGGAGTCTTCGCGGCGCTTGGTCTCTATCTGAATGTCTATTATGTCTATGGTGGGGATAAGGCAGCCGGAGCCACGCTGGGAGGAGTGATCGGGACACTCGGGCTCGTGCTCTCCACCCTGGCGATTCCTTTCACGAAATTCCTCTGCGACCGGATCGGCAAGCACCGAGCCCTTGTTCTTGCACTCTGGCTTTACATCGGCGGAAGCATCCTCAAGTGGTGGTGCGTAAATCCCGACTACCCCTGGCTCCAGCTCGTTCTTCCCTTCTTTTTTTCCATCGGCATCTCCTCGATCTACATCGTCATGTCGGCCATGCAGGCCGATGTCGTGGACATGGACGAAATGCGTTCCGGCAAGCGCCGCGAGGGTATGTTCGGAGCCATCGGCGGGTGGGTGATGAAAATGGGCGGCTCGCTGGCCATTGCCCTTTCCGGTTGGGTCGTGGTGTGGACCGGGTTTGATGTCGTTCACGGCGCGGACCAGCCGGAGGGCGTGTTTTTTGCCATGCGGGTTTGCTTCAGCATCATCCCGGCGGCCGGCTCCCTCCTGGCTCTCTGGGCTATTCGCGGATGGCCCCTGACCCGCGAGCGCTGCGAAGAAATCCGCCTTGCCATTGAAGCCCGGCGTCCCGCGGAGGAGAATTGAGGGGGAGGGGTGTGGGGCAATCCGCCTTCTCCGGTCCGCAGCGGCGGCCTTGGCGCAGCGCGAATCGGTGCCTTGCGCCTGCGGCTCCGCGGATGCCCAATCCTCGCCGCGGGCCATCCTAAACTTGCAGATGATCCGGGAGCCAAACCCCGAGAAACCGACACGCGGTGTCCCATGTGCAGCAGACCATTATGATATTATGGCACTCCATCCTTTGCATAAAAATGGTATTCAGCGCGGTTTCCAGCGGGCACGTGGAGAGGATGGAACACTTGCCGCGCGACGACTGGGCAGACTCGCAAAAATACTGGCAGACTTCGTGGATTCCGTCTGGTGAAGCGTCGAGGATGGCCTCGCGATAATCCAGGATTCCACTGTAGGTCGGATCGTAGCCCGGGTGCGACCAGATCTCCGTTGCGAGATTCCTCATGTCCTGAACTGTAGTGGGTCCAATGTAGCGCGCAACAATGAGAGACTTGTCGGGATGGATTAGGAAGGAATATGCCACTGTGTCATCAGGAAGAAACGTCCAAAGCCGGGCGTAGTCAAAACGTTTTCTTGTGTCCATTTGCACTGCGGACCAGCCGAGTCGTCGCCCCGGACTCCACATCCCCGCGATCATGGAAAAGGCTGCGCAGAAGCTCAGGGCGTAACTTCCATCAGCGAGTATTGCCCGACTGGAAGGGAAATCCGCGCGACTGGCTAAATCTCGCCACAACCGGGTTCAAGACGTGGCGCAAGTCAGATGGTGGTGATGCTGATGGTTTCGAGGACGAGAGCGCCCAAGCGGCCCTGCGGGCAGATTTCAACTTCGACGCCACTGGGTTTCTGAACTTCGATTTGCAGGCGGTCGTGTGTCGCGGCCCAGCGGACCATAATTGGTCCCGCTGGATGGGGGACGCAACCCTCCGCCTTGTCGATGGTTTCAGCCTCGGGGGCAACTAGTATCCGAGACGGATCCCCCGCAACCGCTGGGCGCACGCCGAGCACGCGTTCGGCAAGATAGGGGATGGCCCCACTTGACCAGCCATGGCACAGACTATCTTTTCCCTCCATGCCCTCGCGAAGGGTCTCCCAGAGCGTCCATGCTCCTCTTTGGCGCATGAATCCGTAATAGTCCCTGATCGCGTTTTCCGCCTCCCTCGCGCGTCCGGCCCGATACAGACCGTCCAAGGCATAGTAGAGAAAATACAACTCGAGGTGCCCCTCGGGCAGTCCGCCGGATATTTTTAACCCGTCGACCAGGTAGTTCGCGACCTTCACCTGCTGCCCAGAGTCACAAATTCCAAACGCCAGAGCGAGCGCGTTGGCGTGCAGTGCGGGGCCGGAAAATGCACTCCCCGAAATGACGGCCGCTGTGAAGCGACCGAGGGATGGCACCCAAAAGGTCTTGCGATACATCTGGGCCAGTGTGCAGGCTTCAAGCTTCCATACGTCGGCCTCGCCATGCCTGCCGACCGCTTGCGCCAATTCTGCCGCGCATTCCAGCGCTCTGATTCGGAAGGCGTTCAGAGCTGCATTCACTCCCTCGCGTTCTTCTAGAACAACCCCCCAATCGACAAAGATCTTCGTCGCCGGTGTCACTTCCCAAAGACCGCACAGTGCGGATTTCCAAACCGGGCTGGAAAATATACGTGGGATAGCTGGCCAGAGTTCCCCGACCAAGGACGAGTCCCCGCTGGCAGCCCAGTAGTTTCTCAGGGCGATGATCCAGATGAGCGTGTAATCGCAGAGGGGGCGATGAGGGTATGATGGAACAACATCCGGCAGTTGCCCGTTGTCAAACTGTGAGCGTGCCCAGAGGCGAAGGCACCACGGATCGAGTCGCCAGTCGTTTGTGATCTTGCGCGTGGCGTGTCCCTGGACCAGCGCGTCCCCAATATAGAGTCCCCGCTCCCGCCACGGGTCGATCCACCCGTCGGCCATGCTGGCGCGAAGCGTGCGGTCGCCCGCTTCCCACGCCCAGTCAAGATCGGGATCGCCGCAACAGAATCTTCCCGTTGTGGGATACCGCCCGCAGGAAGAACGGATCCCGGCATCAAGCAGTTTCACCGGCCCTCGCGCATCTCGGAATGTTGCCTGCAGGTAGCGTCCGCCCCGCTCGTGAAAGCCTTCGATCCGCTGCCTGCCGCCATGCAGGATGAACCGGTCTGCCGAGTTGACAAATGGGTTGCATCGATAGTGGTCGGGAAAACCATCCGACCTGAGCCTCTCCTCGTATCCGACATCCAAAATTGTGCCAGCCGGCGCCTCAACTTCGAAAAATGCATGCCCGAGAAATTCCCCACCCATATCCAGCACAATGGTCGAATCTCCTCCCGCCGGGAACGTGATCGGAACAGTCCATGCCGGGCCAGCGAACGCGATTTCAGCGCTGGGAACGTCCCAGGCCATCTCCCTTGCGGGCGAAGGGGGGCGGCGATTGGCGTTCGCCGCTGGCCAGGCCACCGGGAATCCTGGCAGATCTTGGGAGCATCTTGGAGGCTCGTCTGGGAACCCCTTTCCGTGAGCCGGCGCCCCTACGCAAAATGGGGCCTGGTTGGCCGTTTCAGGACGGCCCTGGATTTTGAGCCCGAAAAAATCGGGAATCTCCAGCATCCAGACCCAATCCGGCTTGAGGATCTCTGGCATGCCATAGAGGAAATTCCATCCCTTGCGCAGGGGAAGCCACACAATTTCGCGGCTTGAGCGCTGCGGGCAGGGAGTCTGCCCCAACCATTTTCCGTGCATGCCGACAGGTCCCCATGACGCCCCCGCTTCCACCTCCTGCTCATGCGGTGAAAAGATGTGTGTGTAAAAGGGCTGGCGACCACCTTCTACCAACGGGCATCGGAACCCGACCCGGACGAAGCCACCTTTTAGCAGGCACGCTTTTGTCACCAAGCTTGGCCGAATGATTTCCAACGAGGGAGGTGCGATCGCGCGAGGCGAGGGACGCCCCCAGTGGCTCTGGCCGCTGACCGCAGTGGGGGGATAGCGCACGTTCCGCTCGTTTTGCAGTTCCAACGTGTTGCAGATTTCCACCGGCCCCTGCGCGAAACTGTAAGACTCGCTATCCCCATCCCACGCCCTCGAATGGCGCACACTCCATTCTTCCGGCAGTCCGATCTCCTGGCCATCGATCTCGCCAGCCACTGCCAAACCGCCACGGCCAGGCACCGCTTGGAAGCAGCCCACGCCCCTTGAGTTCACTTCGATACGGATCAAGTTCTCACCGACAACCAGTGCTTCTCGTATGTCATGGCTATCATACTCCGGCCAACTGGGATGAAACCTGGCCGGCCCATATCCGAGGATCTGTCCGTTGACGATCAAACGGTAAAGGCTGTCGGCGAAAATCCGGACCGATGCCGCCCGCAGTGCCGATTCAATGGCAACCGTCCGCTCGAATATGCAAAAAACATTCCGGCCGCCCCCGTTCTGGTCGCCCCAGAACATCAAGCCGCACGTATTGGAATCCTCCAGCATCCGCCCGATACTCCTCCTGGCGCCTGCCAAGACCAAACCCTGCCCTGAGGGTCATGTCCCATGCCGAATGTCTCCGAAAAGGCCTGCCCTGAACCGGACTACACGGCTAGCCTATACTCTCTGCGTTAAGCCCTTGGTGCGATGCCATTGCTCCTCTTGGAATCCCCAGTCGCGCGCGGGGCGCCCCGCACCTGCTCGTTTTGCTGCGGGCGGATTCCATTGGTCTCAGTTCAATGCGCCGCCTTTTCGGAGGATCAGGTTGATTTGCATCGCGGTGGACAGCCGCCCGAGCTCCTCCAGACATAGGCTCCCTTATGCAATATATTATTACTTTTTTGGGAATAGTTGAACACCCCTTGCCGTGGTGAAATCATTCGAACACTCCCGCCATACAACTTCCCTTCTTCCTCAACACCTTCGATCCAACCCTTCGCCAGTCTTCCCGTCGCTTTCGCATGCTCCTATGTCACTCCACACCTCAATGCATCGTTCCCAGCTCCCTCGTTCTGGCATGGCCCTCGGCGGCATCGGTGCGGGCTGGTTTGAAATCCGTCATGACGGCGGCTTCGCCAACTGGAGCATTTTCAACAATGCCCCGCTCTTGGCTGGCCCCGCCTACCCGCACCACGCGAAGCATAACTTCTTCTTCAAGCTCTGGGTGCGCGTGGAAAACGAAGCCCCCCGCCTCGTTCTCCTTCAGATTGAGGACAGCCACCAGATCGCCACGCTCGAACACCACGAGGCCCAATACATCTTCCCCTGGCTCTCCGGCGTGGACGTCATCCGCACCACAGCCAGCTTTCCCTTTGCCGACCTTGAATTCGAGCAGGACGGCCTTCCCTTGAAGGTTAGCCTCCGGGCATGGTCTCCATTCATCCCCGGCAATGTCAAAGACTCCGCCCTCCCGCTTGCATTTTTCGACTTCGACATCCGCTCCACCGGCGACCGCCGCGTGGACATCCAGATTCTCGCCGTCCTGCGCAACTCCGTTGCCTACGACCAACCCCAGCGGCTTTACGCAAACCGTCGCGTGTGCGACGGCTCCTTCTCCGCCGTCATCTGCGACGCGGACAACACTCAGCCCGAAGCCTCCACCACCGGCACGCTCTGCCTCGCATCCTTCGCGAAAAATTCCACCGCCTACATGGGCTGGGAACACCCCCATCCCTACTACGAACGCTGTCTGCGCGAGTATCCGCTTCCCGAGCACGATGACACCTCCGGACGGAATTCCGCAGACAAGGCCACCGGCGTGCGCCGCGCCGATGCCCGCTGCTTTGTCACCCTCGGCGCCCATGCCTGCCTCGCCAAGCGCGACGATGCCCTCCACCACACCTTCGCACTCACCTGGCACTTTCCCAACAACTATGCCAAGGGCGACGACGAAACCGCCGCCGCCTGCCTCAAAGACGACGCCCCGGCCAGCCCAGCCGCCGCGAAACGCGTCCGCCCCCTCGAAGGGCATTACTACGCCGACTTCTTCGACTCCGCCGAGGCCGTCGCCCGCTATGCGCGCCGGGAGCACGGACGCCTGCTCGCCGATACCGTCGCCTTCCACTCCGCCTTCTTTGACAGCTCGCTGCCCGGCTTTGTCCTCGACCAGATCAACTCCCAACTCAATACCCTGCGCACGTCCAGTTGGCTGACAAAGACCCGCATGTTTGGCGTTCTGGAAGGCCTCAGTCCGGTCCGTTCTTATGCCGGCATAGCAACCACCGACGTGGCCATTTACGGGCAAATATCCGTCGGCCTGCTCTTTCCGGAACTCGACCGCATGACCGTCGATCTCTGGACGAAATTCCAAAACCCGAATGGCTCGATCATCCACTCCATCTCGTGCGATTCCACCCGGGCCGCTCCAGGTGAAGCCACAGGACACCGCCTCGACATGCCGGGCCAATACGTCTTTATGGCGCTCCGCGCCGCCCTCTGGTCGGGCGACCCTGCCTACCTCGAACAACTCTGGCCGTCTATTAAGCGCGCCCTCGCCTATGTTCTCCGCGAGCGCGACAAAAATGGCGACCACCTGCCCGACATGGAGGGCATCATGTGTTCCTACGACAACTTCCCCATGTTCGGCGTGGCCCCTTTTGTTGTCACCCAGTGGCTCGCGGCCGTCTCACTCGCGCTTCTGTGTGCCCGCCGGCTCGGCGACGAATCCTTCGTTTCCGAATACGCCCCGTTCCATGCGGAAGGCGTCGCCATTCTGGAAAAAACCACATGGAACGGACGCTATTTCCAGCTCTGCTCCGACCCTGTGCCCACCGACGCCGCCGGTCCGCTCGGCTGCCTCTCGGATCAAATGATCGGCGATGGCATCATCCGCCAGCTTGGGTTGCCCCCGCTTGTTGACCCGGCGAAGGCCGGCATCGCCCTCCGCACCATCCTTGCGATGAATTACAAACCCGACCAGGGCCTGCGCAACTGCCAGTGGCCCGGCGACACCTTCCTTCACGATATTGATGCCGACTGCTGGGTTGACCAGGCCAACACCTGCTGGACCGGCGTCGAACTGAATTTTGCCGCCCAGCTTTATTATATGGGTCTCCACGAAAACGCGGAGGAGATCATCCGCAACGTCGATGCCCGCCACCGCCGATGGGGGATGTATTGGGATCACCAGGAATTCGGCGGCCACTACTTCCGCCCGCTTGCCGCCCTCGCCATTCCTAATGCCTTCCTCGGCCTTTCCTACGATGGCGAGTCCCTTCGCATCGCACCCGCCCGTCCACTTCCCCTCGGCCGATGGTGCGTGCTGCTTCCCGGTGCCACTGCCACCTATTTCCAGACCGCCGATGGCGCCCGCCTCGAGCTCAAAATCGGCACCATCGCCCCGGCGGTGATCAGCCTTCCCGCCACCGGCAATGTGAGCCTCGTCGGCTTTGCGGCGCACTACACCGCCTCCGCTTCGGACGGCACGACCCGCTTTCTGCGAGGCTGAGTCCGTCAAGACGCAGTAGCCGCCCTGTCACTTCCCTCATCCCTTCCTGAAATCCGCTTGTAAAATCTCATGAACACATCCCACCCCACAGGCCGGGAAGACCGTGCCTACGCTCTTCAATTACTCCAGCGCGTTGCCGGTCCGGTCCTGGAAGCCGGTGCCAGCCGCACCCTGCGGTGTTTGCTGCCGGTGCCTCCGGGGCGAGAAGAACCGTCACGCCTCGGTCCGGCAGAGGCGGTCGTGCGGGTTCTCTCGGGCATCGCTCCATGGCTGGAATGCGATCACGGGGCACCCGCAGAGCGCGCGCTTCGTCAAGCAATGCGCACGCAGGCACGCGCCGCCGTGCTCGGATTTGTCGATCCCGACTCGCCAGACTTCGTCTCACACGAAAATGGCCATACCCACATCGAGTCAGCCTTCCTCGGACAGGCCATGCTCTTTGCACCCCATTCCTTTTGGGGAGGCTTCTCCGCAGCCGAGCAGGCGTTGATCGCGGATTGGATGCGCGCCGCGACACGCGCCCATGCCACCACCTTCAACAATCACCTTCTCTTCCACGCCCTGGCCGAGACGGCGCTCGCCCGGAGCACCGGGGAGCCATGGGATCGCCTTCGGGTGGACTACGCCCTGCGTCAGCATGAGCAATGGTATGCCGGCGACGGCTGGTATCTGGATGGTCCGGAGTTTCACTTCGACTACTACAACAGCCTGATCATCCACCCCATGCTGCTCGAGGTGGCGCATCACATGGAGGCCGAGCGGGACTGGAAACGGCACGCCTTTTTCCAACGCTTCCTGCCCCGCGCCCAGCGCCACGCCGTCACACTCGAAAGGATGATCTCTCCGGAGGCCACCGTTCCCATCATCGGACGTTCTTTTGTCTATCGCTGCGCCATCTTCACTTTGCCCTGCTACCTCGCCCTGCGCGGGTGGCTGCCCGAATCGCTTTCGCCCGGACGCATGCGCGCCTGCATCATGGCGGCCACCCGCCGGATCATGGATGCACCGGGGGTATTCGACGGGCGCGGCTGGCTGACCATCGGCTTTTGCGGCGGACAGGATGACTTGGGCGAATCCTACATCGCGGTCAGTTCTCTGTATCTTGTCAGCAACGTGTTCCTTCCCCTCGGGCTGCCGCCCGAAAACCCGTTCTGGGCAGCTCCCGGCGAGGAATGGACTTCGCAACGAGCCTACGCCGGACTGCCCATCCCTCGAGATTCCTCGTTGTCCGGCGACATCCTCGCGCCCCATCAGGTGCAATGGGGCGTCCTTCCCTGGGAGCCATAGCCCGGAAAAATTGACACTGAAAAAGCAGCAAATGTCGCGGAAGGTGTATTGCTCGTGTGTCGGGGGATGCCGGGTGTCCTAGAGGCGCGTGGAGGAATTACGGACGTGAAAACTGCCTTCGATAGGCACCTGGTGCGATGCCCGTGCGCTTTTTGAAATCGCGAGCCAGATGGTTCAGCGAGGTATAACCGGATTCGTCCGCAATTTGCTCGATGGAGGCATTGCTGGCGCGCAGCGAGGCTCTCACCTGCTCGATCTGCTCCTTGCGAATTTCAGTCAGGATGGTCGTCCCCAGGTGTTGGCGGAACAGCCTCTCCAGCACCTTGCGGCAGCAGCCGCTCCGAGCTGAGACGTCGTCCACCGAAATCCCGATCCCCCGCGCCTCCCGGATAAAGCGCACCGCTTTTGCCACGTGCGGGTTGTCCACCCGCAGGATATCGGTCGATGCCCGCTCTATGACGCCTTCGGGCTGCAGAAAAACCGGCTGGCCTGAAACGCGCTTCCCTCCGATTCTGTCGAGCAGGAGGTTGGCCGCCTGAAACCCTTCCTGCACAAATGGAATCTTGATGCTCGAAAGGTGGGGTGTCACCGCTTGGACGTAGCCGGGATCATCCCCGGCACCGAGGATCGCCACTTTGTCAGGCACGCGCAGACCCATGCGGGCGCAGGCTCCCGCAATCCAATACGCCCGCAAATCGTCAAAACAAAATACAGCAGCCGGCTTGGCCAGGCTCTCCAGCCACGCATAAATCGACGTCTCCCACGGAATGAGGCGGCTGAGCGGATACCGTCGCTCAGGTGTGCGGTTGATGTCCGCGCGGAAGCGCGATGGCTTGTGCCCCCGCTTTCGGAGCGCCAGGGCGAACCCCGCCCAGCGCGCCTGGGAGACCCGGTTTTTCGACAGGCCAAAATACCCGAACGATGCGATGCCCGCACGGTCGAGATGCTCCGCAGCCATCGCCCCGATCGCGCGGTCATCGGTCCCGACCTGAGGAACGCCCGCAAAGGGGATCCCTCCATAGATGCTCACTACTGGGATCCCCAGCCGGCACATGTAGCCAGCATAGTCCGGGCGCCCGAACATCCCCAGCATCCCATCAATGCCGAATCGGGCAATTCGCTTTAGATCGTTTTTCACGAAGGGCGGATAAAATCCAATAAACGAAAGCTCCGCCCTCCGCCGCAAGGCGACGGCCTCGGCCGCCCCGACCCACTGTTCGCGCCGTAGGGCTGCTCCTTTTTGAAGTAGGAGGTTGATTCTCATGGGGGCATGTCAACTGATGGGTTCCAAAAAGCAATATCTTATTTCCCTTATGGGAATAACTGCCGTCGTGGCCCTAGCGTATTCTGGGTTCGTGAATTCCTCCCTGCGTTCCCTATTTTTCGCATTCCTCCTCGCCGCTCCGGCTCTCGCCTTTGGGCAGACTCCGGTGGTCAGCATCCGGGCAACCGATGCGTTGGCGATTGAAAAATCGAACGCCACGCTTGCGAGCGACAGCGCGACCTTTGAGGTCTCTCGGGCGGGGAGTGCCGCCGGGGATTTGGTGGTGACTCTGCTCCCAATCGGGAATGCCGTGCTGGCGACCGATTTCACGGTTTCCCCGACTGGTGCGACCACGTCGGTGACGATTCCCGCCGGGAAAGCATCGGTGGGGATCGTTGTCGCGCCGGTGGACAACGGCACCCAGCAGAACGAGCGCACGCTCACGCTCACGGTCGCGGCGGGAGCCGGCTACACGGTCGGCACGGAAAATTCCGCCACCGTGTATATCGTGGACATGGATAAGGCCGGGAGCAGCACGTTCACCGGAAACGCCGACCTGCTTTACAGCTACAAAATTTACACGGGCACCTATGCGGGCCAGACGGCCAAGATCGCAGTCCCGACCTATCGAGGAGTCGAGGTGCCCGTGGTCCGGGTGGCAGCTCAGGGAGTTTCTCAAGATTGGATGGCGCGGTGGGCTTACGAGCACGGGGTTGCCTTCTACGCGGTCAACAACTGGAACAACTCACTCGAATTTCTGCCGACCCTGGCGACGATTTCCGGACATTCGGAAATCTCCAATGCCATGTATATCGGGATCGGTGTTTCCTCCGGTGCCACGGGGGCCTGTCAGACGGCGGACAACAATTCCAGCCGTGCGGTCTTTGCCTTCGGAATCACGATTGCCTCTTCCACCTACTCCCCTTCGCTGACCACCTATGCGGAGTTTGATGATGCCTATCAGTTCCGTCATGGCGAGGGCAGCATGTCGAGCTACGGAGGGATCGCGATTGCGGAGAACAGAAATCGTCACACCTACAGCTACGACCTCGGGGAACAGAAGATGTTCTTTTACGACAAGTTTGTGGAGTTGCGGGCCGACTACCAACCGGGTGTGGCCGGACGCGATCCACTGCTTGGCCAGATGGTGGCGCAGCCGATCGACTACTCACGCGGATTTCTCGGCGAAGCCCGTTTCGGCACCGAGTTTTTCAACTACGCGACATGGGAGGCGCACACGATTCCGGTCCGCGATTACAACAAGATCACGAACAAGGACGATATGAGCTCCTCGTGGTTGCCGGATGCCGCGACTGCGGCAGCCTGGCGCTCGTTCACAAGCCGGGGAGAAAACCATTGCCTGTGGGATTTCCCGCAGCTCGGATTCAAGGACGACATGGCCAAGAACAACACAATGGTCTGCATGGTGAATACCGCCCAGAGTCAGCCATGCGTGGTGGACACAGGGCTGTTTGCGGACGCTGACACCTGCGAGTTTTACGACAACGAGGTGCTCGTCGCGAAGTCCACGGCGGCGCGCATGGATGCCGGCGGGCATCGGGTCTTTGACCACACGTATTCGTGGGACTCCTCGCGGCTGGGGGCCCGCGTGCTCCATGGTGTGCTCGTGAACACGACGACCGGCGAGCGCGTGCAGGTCGGGCCGGCCCGCGTCGTCTATGCCGTGCCGCACGACAACGGCCACAATACCGCGCCGACGATCACCCCGGTCTCGGCGATGGCAGTGGACGTGCCGACAAGCACTACCACGATCGACGTCCCCTTCACCATCGGCGACGCGGAGTCTTCGACGGACAGCCTGCAGGTGAAATTCGGAGCACCCGACGAGTCCATGATGGTCTATAAATCGACCGATTTCTCCTCGGTGATCACCGGCACCGGAGCCAATCGCACGCTGAGCATCACGCTTTATCCCGCCACGATTAACAAGGGCGGCGTGGTCGGCGGCGTCCTCATGGTCAGCGACGGCGAGCTTTGCTCGAATGCCTACGTCACGATCAAAATCCGCAAGCCCGATTCCTCCCCCTATTTCCACTCCATCCAAAGCATCGGCTCGATGTCATTTGTGAGCAACGAGGTCGGCTACGACGAAAACGCCCCTTCGGGTGACGGCATGAGCATGTGCGTGGTGGTCAATGGCTGGTCGAAGGAATGGTCGATCACCGTCCGCGATTGGGACACCGATCCGCGCGACCTCACGCTGACGGCGGTTTCGAACACGCCGGCCACCTTGCCCACGGAAAACATCGTGATCGGCGGCTATGGTCCCTTCCGCACGATCCAGGTGCGGCCGATCGCGTATGGCACGCAGGACACCAGCCTCACGCTCTACCTGAGCGATGGCTCTCACCAGGTGACCCGCACCTACAAGTTCCGCATCATCGAAAACCAAAAGAGCTATCAGCAGAGCGACGACTACAAGAACACTCCGCCTCATATCGGCTGCATCCCCGATCAGACCGTGTTCAGCGGCGAGCAGTCGAAGCGGGTCTATTTTCAGGTGGCGGATTATCACACGCCGTCGGAGGACATCGGCGTCGGCAATCCGCGGCTGAACGTCCGGGCGTTCTCGGACAACCCCGCGGTCGTGCCGAACAGCGCGATCTTCATCGGCGATCCGGGGCAGAAACGCTGGATCACGGTGAAACCCGCCGCAGGGGTCAGCGGAACGGCCAATGTAACAGTCGTCGTGACCGACGAAGCCGGGCTCAACAACTCCTCGCAATTCAAGGTCACGGTCACCAAGGCGGTTCCGGAGCTGGAGGCCGATGAGGCTGGCTCCTTTGTGCTGGCAGACGGCACCAGCAAAACCTTCGGCGTCGCAGCCACCGGCGGCGAACTGACTTACCAGTGGTATCTCGGGGCCAGCGGCGACACGTCGCAGCCCATCGGCGGTGCCACCTCCTCGACACTCGCGACCGGCGCGCTGACCCAGAGCGGACAGTATTGGTGCCGGGTGAGCAACTCGCTCGGGCACGCGGACAGCGCGACGCAGACGATATCGGTTGTTGCGAACGCCCCGGCGATCAGCGTCCAGCCGCAGAGCAAAACCGCCAACGACGCCGATCCGGTTCGGTTCTCAGTTACCGCCACCGGTGAGGAGCTTTCGTATCAATGGTATTCCGGGGCGAGCGGGAACACCGCGACCCCGGTGAGCGGCGCGACAGATTCCGCCCTCACGGTGCCGGCCACTTCCGGGGCCTCCTACTGGTGTCGGGTGTCCAACCTCAAAGGCGCGGCGGACAGCTCAGCCGCCACGGTCACCACCGTCGGCTGGTATGCCTATCACGATCTTTACACCACGGCGCAGATCAGCGACGGCAACAACGCAAAGGTCTCCGAAGGCTCCGCCAGCGGGACCGCCTACCCGCTCAAGGATTTTGCCACCGGCAATGCGCTGAGCGGACCGGCGATCACTTTCACAGACAGCGGCACGCGCACCGCCCAGACGACCGGCGCCAACCCCGCCATCGGCACCGCTGCCTACGCGCTCTTCAACGGTAAAATCGGCGTGGGCGCGAAGTCGGATACGATGACGACCTCGTCCACCATCACCTTCGCAGGGCTGACACCCGGAAGAAAATACAGCGTCGCCTTTTACGTCTGCCGCAACAACTTCACCAACCAGTCGCAGTTTTCGATTCAGGGAGCTTCTGGCTACGCAGCGGCATCCAGCACGGGAGTGACTCTCGGCGGTGCGGGAGGGAACACCACTGCAATAGTCGAGGCCGGAGCTACGGCTGATACCGACGGTCGCGTGGTGCGCTGGGACAACATCACTCCAACTGCCAGTGGCGGCACTTCGTTCAGCATCCTTGTGAACAAGAGTCCCCTCGGCGGTGCGAGCGCCAACTTCGTGCTCCCGCAGGCGACGATGCTGCGCGAGTATGCCTCCTCGGCACCGGCGATCCTTTCCATCACGCCCACGGTCACCATCGCGCCCGACGGACTGGCCACGCTCACCGTGGCAACCGAGGGGGCCGCCCTCACTTACCAATGGTATCGCGGCACCAGCGGCGACACCTCCACACCCATTGCCTGGGACTCATCGAGCGGAACCTATACGACCGAATCCCTCGCCGCCGGGGCCAACTACTGGGTGCGCGTCACGGGCGGCGGTTCCTCGGTGGACAGCGCCACGATGAGCGTCGCAATCTCCTCCTCGCTCCTTGCGCCCACGATCACGTTGCAGCCGTCCGGCCAGACCTGCGACGAGACGCAATCCGCGACCTTCTCGGTCGCAGCGACCTCCGCCACCGGCTATCAGTGGCGAAAGAACGGTTTGCCCATCGACGGCGCGACCTCCGCAACCTACACGGTGGCTGCAGCCGCGCTGTCCTCCGCCGGCAGCTACGACTGCGTGGTGAGCAACGCCAGCGGCGCGACTACCTCTGCCGCCGCCAGGCTCACGGTGAACCCCGGAATCGCCCCGACCATCATCGTTCAGCCCAACGCCTTTCACTACCGGCTCATAAACGATGGCACTAAAATCCAGGCCTCGCAGGACACCTATAATTACATGATCTGTTATGCCGCCGGCACGGGACCGCTCACGTTCCAATGGCGCAGGAATGGCGTGCCCATTTCCGGTTCGCAGGATACCTACCTTTACAATCAGGGCACCTTCGAGAGCAAGCTGTGGCATTCCTACGACTCCGGGGTTTACGACTGTGTGGTGACGAACGCCTTCGGCTCCGTAGTCACCGAGAGCCTCGCCGGTGTGGTGAACTACGACCCCAGTCTCCACTCGGGCTCAGCGGCCACCTATGTCACCTCGTTCTCTCCGGATTCCTACAGAGCGAAGTGGATGGATGTCGTCGTCGGGGGCAGCGTGACGTTCAACTGCGTGATCCGCGGCGGCACCGGCACTCTGCTTTTTGGAGAAAAGGACGGCTACTACTCCACAGATTTCAATCAACTCGCAGAGGTGACGGGGGCGACTGATCCGAACAAGTATTACCTATTCTCCTACACGGTGAATGATGTCGGAACCAATCCGCAAAACTACTCCGAATACAGCACGCTGACCAAATCCTACGAGATACTCAGCTCATCCGATACGCCAAATTTCTCGACCACCGCGCTGTCGTTCAAAGCACCGGCCGCCCCCAGTGGCATTCAAGACACCGTCTATAATTCGGCGGGCGTTTACATGTCGCTCTATCAAAGCAAGACCATCGCGGTCGGCGAGGGCGTCTATGCCCTCGCTCTTCCGATCGTCGGCACGGCCCCCTTCACCTACCAGTGGCATAAAAACGGCGCGGCGATCCCGGGAGCCACCCAAGCGGCGCTTATCATCAATGACGCGCAGGTGAGCGACTCGGGCGACTACCATGTCGTTGTGACCAACAGCGTGGGCTCCTACACCGGTCACGACATCACCTGGACGGTTTCTGCGGACGACATTTTCATGAATTCCCACCCGCAAAGCCAATCGGTGGTGAACGGGCAGCCGGCGACATTTTCGGTCGGCACGACCGGCGGGACGCCGGATTCCTACCAGTGGTATAAAAATGGCATCGCCATCGCGGGAGCCACCGCAGCCACGTATTCGATCTCTGCCGTATCGCCCAACGATGAAGGCAGCTATACCTGCACGGCGAGTCGCTTCTGGGAGGAATGGAATGCTGGTTTTGGGGAATGGGTGGATTTCTCGGATAGCGCCATATCGCGCCCGGCAGATCTCGTTGTGGTGGTGCCGCCAGTGATCACCGGGCAACCGCAAAGCCAGACGCTGTCAAGCGGTCAGACCGCACAGCTGACGGTCTCGGTCGTTGGCAGCATGGACATCACGCAACCCAAGGTCGTGGGCGGTGGAGAAGTGGATTTCACCTACCAATGGCGCAAGGGCGGGGTGGAAATCAGCGGAGCGGCGGGGCGCACCCTCACTCTGGCCTCCGCAACGGAAGCCGACGCGGGGAGCTACGACTGCGTGATCACGAGCACGGTCGGGGCCGGCTCGGTCACCTCGGCCGCTGCGACGGTCACCGTTCTGCCACCACCGCCTGCCGTCAGCTCACAATCCGATGGGGTAACCGTCAACCAGGGCGAAGGGACGACCATCACGGTTGCCGCAACCGGTGACTCGTTGATCTACCAGTGGTATCGCGGTGCCTATGGCGACATGAGTGCTGCGGTCGCTGGAGCCACGGGGGGCAGCTTAAACACGGGCGCTCTCTCGCAAACCACGCTTTACTGGGTCCACATCAGCAACTCGGGCGGGATGGTGTCCTCATCGCCAATCAGCGTGGGGGTTGTCCCTCCCACGCCACCCACCATCACCACTCAGCCTCAGGGCACGGTGATTCCGACCGGCGGCAGCGCCAGCCTGTCCGTGGCCGCATCGGGCACCTCGCCGTTCTCGTATCAGTGGAAAAAGAACGGCACCGCCGTCAGCGGCGCGAACTCCGCGACGTTCCTCCTGAGCGATGCCAGCCTCACCGATTCCGGGAGCTATTCCTGCACGGTGACGAACCTCTACGGATCGGCGGGATCGCTCCCGGCCGTGATTGTTGTGTCCGGAGCGCCGATCATCACCTCCCACCCGGCGAACTCGGTGATCACGCAGAACCAGACAGCCACTCTCACTGTGGTCGCCAGTGGGTCCGGCCTGACCTATCAATGGTATCTCGGCACGAGCGGCAGCATCGCGAACCCCATCAACAGCGCGACCTCCGCGAGCTACACCACGCCAGCCCTCGTCAGCACGACTTCCTACTGGTGCCGGGTGAGCAACGCCGATGGTGACGCCGACAGCAATACCGCCACGGTCCGCCTGCCCACCTGGGAGGCCTATCACGATACGGTCGAGCTCGTGGACAACGGAGGAACGAATGCCACGCAGAATGCCGCCGAGCTGACCATCGCGCCCACGAAGACGGTTCCCGTGGTCAGCACCCTGAAAAACTTTGTGAGCGGTGCGAACATGACGGGGATCGAGCTTTCGCAATCCCGCACGGTGTCGGCACCGATTGTCGCTAACAACAACGGAGGAGTCGTGGCTCCCGCAGCCGGCACCGATGCCTACAAGCTCTTCAACGGCAAAATCGTGGTTGGCCAAAAAACCTACCAGATTGCGAATGGCACCAGCTACACGTTCGCCTTCAGCGGGCTGAATCCCGCGAAGCGCTACGCCGTCGCGTTTTTTGCCTCCCGCGATGACTCGCGCTACACCGTCAAATCCAAGCTCACCCTGCAGGGGGCCTCGGGCTGGACAAACGCCTCCAGCGCTGAAAGCACGGCGATCGACGGCACGAATGATGCCACGGTCGAGGTGGACGTCTGCAAGGACTCCGCCGCCAACGGGCGCCTCGTTCGCTGGGATGACATCAGCATCTCCGGCACGAGTTTCAGCGTGAAGGTCGAGATGGGATCCTCCGGGACGAGCTTCGTGGTTCCGCAGTGCGTCGCGCTCATCGAATACGATGTCCCGACCGAAGTTGCGGCGCCAGAGATCATCGCACAACCGGTCGGGGCCAACATCGCCAGCGGCGGCACCCACACGCTGTTCGTCAGTGCTACGGGGACCGGTCTTTCCTACCAATGGTTCCAAGGCCTGACCGGCGATACCAGTCTGCCGGTCTCCGGCGCGACATCGGCCAGCTTCACCACGCCCGCCCTCACCGTGACCCAGAGCTACTGGGCGCGGGTGAGCAACACCAGCGGCTCCCGTCAGAGCAGCACCGCCGCGGTCGCGATCAACGCCATCGCCCAGACGCCCCTTCAATCGTGGGCCGCTGGTTATGCCCTCAGCGGCAACAATGCCGCCGCCAACGCCGATCCGGATGGTGACCGCATTTCGAATCTGATCGAGTTCGCGCTGGGCGGCAACCCCAGCGTCCCGGGCCAAACGACCCTGCCGACTGTGGATATGCCGGATGCCGTGACGCTGGGCCTCACGTTCCACCGCGCCCGGTCGGACGTGACCTACGTGGTGGAGTCCTCAACCACACTCGCTCCGGACTCCTGGATACCCGCCTACACAATCGAAAAGAATGCCGACCCGGCCAGCGTCGGGCAGGACGTGACCGTCGAGGTTCCGCTCTCCGGAGCCACCCGGAAGTTCCTGCGCCTGCGCGTTGTTGAGTGACGCCCAGTTATCGAAAAATCCCTGTGAATCACCCCATGAAACTCTCTCAAATATATATCCGGATTTTTCTTGTGGCTCTTTGCTCGCTACTCCCCTCGTTGGTCCGGGCTGGCACGGTGGATGATTTGTATTCGTTCAAATCCTACGATGGCTACGAGTTAGATCCAACGATGTATAAGCTGTCCATCCCGACGAAAAAAATCAGCGGTGTGGAGACCGAGGTCGCGGTCATCAAAGCCATCATCTGCGTTTATCCAGGCATGGGCGGTTCTGGGAACGCAGCGGTCGCCAATCCCCTCTACGCCCGCTGGGCCTACGAAAATGGGATCGCCTTTTGGAATGTCGGCCCGGTCTGGGATCCGCCGGCCGACACGATCACCTATTTGGCATCGACGGGCACACGCATCAGCCGCTCCGAGCTGGCCAACGCTCCGCTGATTCCGACCGGAGAGTCCTCCGGTGCCTACACCGCATTTGATGTCTCGGTGTATGCTCCCGATCGCGTGCTGGCCGTCTATGCCCAGCACAAGGGAACCTCCGGGAGTTTTACCCCACCCGTCACCGTTCCGACTCAGGTTTCTTTCGGGGAATTCGATGCCTCGCGCACGGGTGTCCAGTATCCGCTGCACCTTCAGGTCTTGCAGGCCAATGCCGGTTCCGGCGGCGCGCCCTGGTCAATGATCGCTGACCGCGGCGTGGTCCACACCGAGTGCCTCGATACCCGCGAGGACATGATGCACTACATGGAGACGATCATTCCCTACCGCTACACCTACACGCAGGGGGTGATGGGCAAGGATCCTGCCATCGGGCCCGTGACACTCACCACGCTCAACCTTGCCAACGGCTGGCGCGGAGAGCACCTGCTCTCCCCGTCGCAACCCGCCAAAGTCGCCGATGGCACGCTGCCCTACAGCCTCCTCCTCAAGGACTGGGATAGCGCCGATCTGAAGGTCGCTCCCGCTTCGCAATTCGACCTCGCCAATCCGCATTTGCAGTCGTGGTTCCCCAATGCGGCTCTCGCCTACGCCTGGCGTTCCCGTGCCGGCCTTGGGGCACGGCAGATGCGGTTCACCGTGCAGAACTCGGTCACGAACAACCACGTCAACGACGGCCTGCTGCCCGCCAACTTAAACACCGACCAGACCACACCTGCCTCGCTGGAAACAGGCACGTTCACCACCGCCGATCAGGTCCAATTTTACGACAACGGCACGCTGGTCGGCACCGACAACGCCGCCCCCTTTACCCACACCTATTCCTGGTCTCCATCGGATGCGGGCTGGCATGTGCTCTATGCGATTGCCATCGACTCCGCCACCGGCGAGCAGCGGGTGAGCGGTTCGCGAGCCGTGCGCATAGCGCCGCAAACCGTGGGAGCCAACACCGCCCCGACGATCTCCAACATCTCCGACCAGACGGTGCCGGTCGGCACGGCATCGCTCGCAATTCCCTTCACTGTCTCCGATGCCGAGACGGCCGCCTCCGCCCTCACCGTCAAATTCTACAAGGCATCATCCCGCGACGATGCGGACCTCGCCGGGGGCGCTTTGGCATACACCACGAGCATCACCGGCTCCGGCACCGACCGCCTGCTCACGATCACGCTGACCGACCCCGCCAAGAGCGGCGTTCTCTGGGGCTACGTGCAGGTGAACGACGGCGACCTGCAAGCCAACGCCTACGTGCGCGTCAACATCGTGCCGACTTCCAGCGCCGCGCCGCAGTTTGTCGTTGGGCAGACGGTCAACACCGCCGGCACATCAACCGGGGTCGTCGTCTATAACGGCGGCTGGTCGAAGGAGATCGCGATCCGCATTTTCGATGCCGACACACCCGCCGAAAATCTAGTTCTCACCGCATCGTCCGCGACGCCGGGGAACATACCGGTCGCCAACATCGTCTTCGGCGGCTACGGCGAATTCCGCACCGTAAAAATCAAGGGTGCTGCCACGAACGGATCGATCCTCACTTTCGCGCTCTCCGATGGAGCGAATCCTCCGGTGACGATAAACTACAATCCGACCATCGGCACGGCGTCTGACATCCCTCCGGTCGTCGACTCGGCTCCGGTCATTAACAACATCTCCGATCTTTCGATCTACAGCGGCGACACTTTTGCTACGATGGCTCGGATTGCCGACGCGTTCACCGCCAGCGAGACGATCGCCGGGCACACCTTGCTCAGCGTCGCCGCCACGTCCGACAACCAGTCTCTGCTGCCGAGCGGCAACCTCGCCATCATCAACGCCGGAAGTGAACGCCGCATCACGGGCACCTCCGTCTCAGGGCAAACCGGCACCGCGATTATCACCGTCACGGTGGCCGACGAAAATGCCAACACCGCAACCAATACGTTCACGGTCACGGTCAATCCCGCAGTGCTGCCCCTGCTCGATGTGCAGCCCCAGGGTGAGTCCGTAGCCTCCGGAGGCGGTAGCACATTGAGCGTTTCCGCCTCGGGCGGCGCGCCCTACTCGTTTCAATGGTATCGCGGGGTCAGCGGCGACACGGCGAACCCGATCGCGGGCGCAACCGCTTCCAGTTATACGACCCCGGCCTTGGTCGCCACGACCCCCTACTGGGTGCGCGTGACCAATAGCGCCGGCTCCACGGACAGCGCCACGGCAACCATCACGGTGCTCCAGCCCGCCGCGATTTCCGTTCAGCCGCAGTCGGCCTCGGTGTATCCGAAAACCAGTTACACCTTTAGCGTCACGGCGACCGGCGATGCGCTGACCTACCAATGGTTCAGCGGTGCGAGCGGAGATACCAGCTCGCCGATCAGCGAGGCCACGACGGCAAGCTACACCGCGACCAACATCACCGCCGCCGCCTCCTACTGGGTGCGGGTGGGCAACCTGAACGGAACCGTTGATAGCGCCACCGCGTCCGTCTCCGTCAAAACCCCGAATTGGTCGGCCTACCACGACACCTACGCCGTCAGCGACGGCAATGCCGCCAACGTGACGACCGGAGGCATCGCCACCACGCCCGGGGCGGCCACCGCGCTCCTGAAGATTTCCGACGGCGGCTCCACGGGCGTGACCATGAGCGGGCTGCTCAGCTCCGGAACTCTCACGCTCAAAACAAATGGGGTGGTCTCGCCCGCAGCCGGCACCGACGCCGATGTCCTTTTTAAAGACATCGTCGCGTTCAGTCAGAACATTTATCAAGTCATCGGGACGACCACCACGGTCACATTCACCTTTAACAACGTCAGCAGTTCCAAGCGCTACTCGGTGGCGTTTTATACGGCGCGCAACGCCTTCACCACGGCGAGCAGGTTCGCCCTTCAAAACACGCTGGGCTACCAGGAGTCGCACAGCTTCGGGGTGGGGGATGCCGGGGATGCGGATGGGGCCACTGCCAACGTGAACACGGGCACCGGCTCCACCGCCGTGGGCACCCTGGTGCAGTGGCAGGACATCCAGCCGAACGGCACTTCGTTTTCCGTCCAGGTCGTGGGCGATGGCGGAACGGCGGCGATGGTTCCCATCGGCCTCGTAGTGCAGGAATACGACGGCACCGCTCCGGTCACTTCGATTTCGGCGGAGCCGTCCGCTGCCTCGATCGCTTACAATGGCACCGCCACCCTGAGCGTCGCGGCAACCGGTTCCGGCCTGGCTTACCAATGGTATCAAGGGACCAGCGGCATCACCTCGAATCCCATCAGTGGGGCGACTTCGGCGAGTTTCACCACACCGGTCCTGACCTCGACGACGAGTTATTGGGTGCGAGTGTCGGGCGCGAACGGCACGGTGGATTCCGCAACGACCACGGTGACCGTCTCGGCGGAACCGCCTGCTCCGGGCGAGCTGCTCATCTACCTGATCGCTGGACAATCCAACGCCGACGGTCGAGCACCCGGTTCGGGGCTGCCGACCACCCCGGTCAATCTGCAATCTCCGCAGGCCGACGTGCCATTCTTCTATCGCACCACGCAGAGCACGACGCCTGTTTATCAGACCCTCCGCCCGGGTGCCTCCGGAACAGTCGGTGCATTCGGACCCGAGATCACCCTCGGACGCTCGTTGGCCGACTGGGTCGCCGCCAATCAGCCTGCCAACAAGGTCGCACTCATCAAGTATGCCGTCGGAGGCACCTCGCTCTCGACAGACTGGAAAGCGGGCGGAACGGGGACGAACACCGGGGACGGTGTGCAGTATAAAACGTTCCAGACCGTCGTCACCGCCGGCCTCGCCGCGCTCGACGCGGACTCTTCGTTGAGCGGCTACACCAAGCGAATCGCGGGGATCATCTGGGTGCAGGGCGAAAAGGATTCCCTCACTGCGGTAGAGTCGCAGGCCTATGAGGCGAATCTCACCGCCTTTATCGCCGACGTGCGGCTCACCTACGGGGCGAATGTGCCGTTCTTTTTCTCCAAGCTCTCGGACAACCAGACCGCGTATCCAACTGGTGGCGGTGAAGGCCCTGCCGGCTTCATCGCAGTGCGCAACGCCCAGACCGCCGTCGCTTCGTCCGTGGCTGGTGCGGTCTTGATCGATACCGATCCAGCCGGATTCTCGGTTGGCGGCGACAACATCCACTTCGATGCGGCAGGCCAGCAGGCTCTCGGCAACGCTTTTGCCGACACCGTCATTGCGACCCCGGCCATCGAGCTGCCCGTGATCACCAGCCAACCCGCCTCGACCGAGATTGCCTCCGGACAAACGACAACGCTCCAAGTGACCGCAACCGGCGCGGGCCTCACCTATCAATGGTATGCGGGCCCCAGTGGCACGACCACCTCGCCGGTAGCCGGGGAAACTTCGGCCAGCTTCACCACGCCCGCGCTGGGCAGCACCACCAAATACTGGGTGCGAGTGACGGGCGATTCGGGATATGTGAACAGTGCGACGGCTACCGTCACTGTGACGACCAGCGCATCCAGCTGGACGGCCTATCACGCCCAGTTTTTCACGGGTTCGCCTCATGCCAACCTCACCACCGGCGAAAGTGCCACGTTGAAAAAATTCGCCGACGGCACGAGCACCGGCGTGACCGCGACCTACAGCTACTCGGGGGCGTGGACGTCGAGCACCGCGGCCGCGACGAAAAACAATGCCCCTGCGAATACCGACGCCGGCAACCTCTTCAGGGACAAGGTCGATCTCGGGCAGGCCACCAAAACCATCAATGCCAACACGGCCTCCACGGCGACGATCACCTTCGCCGGACTTGATCCCGCCAAAAAGTATGCGGTGGCCTTGTATGCCGGCTACAAATCCTCTTCCTCGTCCACGGCGCAAACCCGGTTCACGCTTCAAAACGCGAGCGGGTTTACAAATGCCTCGACGGCCGGGGTCGGCGACGCCGGGGATTCCAGCGACGCGACGGTGAGCTACGTGAGCGGGGACGTCAATGTCCTGACCAACGGCTACGTCGCCCGCTGGCGCGAGATCACGCCGACCGGAAGCGGTGGCACCAGTTTCTCCGTCCTCATGGAGCGCAACGCCCCGGGCTCCGTCGGTGCGATCTGCGCCCAGGCGTTCGTGCTCGAGGAAATCGCGTCCGCCGTGCCGGCCCCGACGATCACGGCCCAGCCGGAAGGCCTCACCATTGACAACGGGGCCACAGCCACCTTGAGCGTCTCCGCCACCGGTTCGGGGCTGACCTACCAGTGGTATTCGGGTGCCAGCGGCGCGACGGCTTCCCCGGTCGTCGGGGAAACTTCGGCGACTTTCACGACGCCCGCGCTGACCAGCACGGCAAGTTACTGGGTGCGGGTGAGCAACACCGGCGGCAATGCGGACAGCACCGCCGCCTTTGTGAGCGTGCGCACCCCCTACGAAACATGGGCGAGAGTCGCCGGCTTCCTCCCCGATGAACAAACCCTCGACCCGGATGGCGACGGCCTCTCCAACCTCCTGGAGTTTGCTCTCGGTGGAAATCCCAACTCCGCTTCGGCCGCTCCCTTGCCAACGATTGATGTCCCGGCACCCGACACCCTCGGCTTCACCTTCCACCGTGCGACGGGTAACGTGAGCTACATCGTCGAGTCATCGACCACCCTAGCAGCAAACTCATGGATGCCCGAATACACGTTGGGAAAAAACACCGACCCCGTGTCGATCGGGCAGGACCTCACCGTCGAAGTGCCGCTCGCGGGCGCGACAAAGAAGTTCCTGCGCCTGCGGGTCGTCGAGTGATGGCCGCACCAGCGTCTCCGTTGCTGGTTCCACTTTCACAACACCAGCATTCTTTAGTATTATCCTTATGCTTCGCCCACAATCCAACCAACACCGGACCACCACATCGCTCGACGGGCTCTGGGACTTCCGCATTCAGCGGACCGACGATGATGCCTCCGCGTGGGCTTCGGGGTTTGACTCCCCGCGCCTCGTTGCAGTGCCCGCGAGCTTCAACGAGCAGTTCACCGATTACGAGACGTTCAACCACATGGGAGTGGTGTGGTATGCGCGGGAGTTTGAGGTGCCCGCCGACTGGCTCACGCGTCGGGTCAGCTTCCGCTTCGCGGCCGTAAACTATGCGGCCGAGGTGTTCCTCAATGGCCAGAAGATCGGATCGCACGTCACCGGCTACACTCCGTTTGAGTGCGATACCGGCCAGGCGCTGACGGCAGGAGTCAACCGTGTTGTAGTTCGGGTGGATTGCGCCCTGAGCCCCGACACCGTTCCCCAAGGCGGCTTCGATAAGGCTGCCATTCCCGGCTTGAGCAGTCCGTTCCATCCTTCGGTCAATTTCGATTTTTTCCCCTACAGCGGGATTATTCGTCCTGTCACGCTCTGCGTGAAGCCGGCGACGCGGATCGAGGGCCTGCGGCTGGATACCGAGATCGGGAGCAACTCGGCTCGCCTGCGGATTCGCGTGCGCACGGTCGGGCGGGCCAAGCGCCTGCGGCTGACGGTCGAAGAGACCGGCGAAGGGGTGGAAGCGGCGTTTGCAACGGAGGAACTGGAAGCCTCCATCGAGATGCAGTCCCCCCGCCTCTGGGGGCTCTGGCAGCCGAACCTTTATCATCTGCGGGCGGAGTTGCTCGGCGAACAGAACCTCGTGATCGACTCCTACCGCCAGCGCTTCGGCGTTCGCTCGGTGAAAGTCGAGGGGAACCGGATTTTGCTCAATGGCGCGCCGGTCTATCTCAAGGGATTCGGACGGCACGAAGACGCGCCGGTCATTGGCCGCGGCCTGGCGGAGGCGTTTAATGTCCGCGATGTCGAGTTGCTGCGCTGGATTGGCGGCAATTCCTTTCGCACGGCACATTACCCTCATGCCGAGGAAATGTTGGACCTGGCCGACCGGCTTGGCGTCCTGGTGATTTCGGAATCACCGGCGGTCAGCATGATCCCCTCGGCGGCCTCGCCCGAGACACTCGACCTCCATATCCGCTCGATCCGTGAGTTCATGCAGCGCGACTACAACCACCCATGCGTGATTGCCTGGTGCCTTGCCAACGAGCCGCACAGCCACGAACCCGAAGCCGTGCCGTATTTTGAGAAGGTCTTTGCCGCCGCCCGCGAGGAGGATAGCACCCGGCCGATGATGATCGTGATGTGCCGGTTCCCGAACGAAAAATGCCATCACCTCTGCGATATCGTCGGGCTCAATGCGTATCCCGGTTGGTATGGCGGAGGTGACACTCTGAAGAATACGCAGGCCTATTTTCGGAAGTTTTTGGACGAGGTCCGTGCGCTCACCGGCAAGCCGATCCTGATGACCGAGTTTGGGGCCGATGCCATGGTTGGGCTTCACTCGTTGCCCGCCGCGCTCTGGACCGAGGACTACCAGTCCGACCTCATCCAGGCGCTCATCGAGGTGATCAGGGAGAAGGACTACATCGCCGGTGAACACCTCTGGGCCTTCGCCGACTTCCACACCGCACAAAACCACTTCCGCGCACACGGAAACCGCAAGGGCCTCTTCACCCGGGATCGGCAGCCGAAACTCGCCGCCCATTTCCTGCGGCGGCGGTGGCGGGAGGGGTAAACCTCTCTACTCGACTTTTTGCAGGATTTCTTCGACCACAAGAATGACATCGCCGGTCCCCTTGCTCGACTCTCGAGCCCTTACCAAGAACGTAGCTGGTGTTTGCTTCATTTCCCGGACACCTTCAAATTCGTTGACCGTCGGCTTGAAGATGACCGCCTTGTAGTCCCCGAGGTTCGTCTGACCGCTCGGGGCAAGAATATCCTTCTCGCTCCAAAACGACCACGTTCCGCTGATGAGGTATGAGCCGTCCGCCTGCTTCTCCACATCGGCAAGCGCAGGCAGGGCAACGGAGAAAAAAGTCAACACGGCTAGAAGAAAATGGCGGGAGGAATTCATGAGGTGTGGGATGTTTCGAAAGCGCTGGTTGCAGGTGAGTATTTGATTGCGGGGAGAATGATCGCACCCCTCCGTTCAGCGCGCATTAGCGCGGCAGAAGACTCTGGGCGGGGGATGGCGTCTTGGGCTTCTGGCCGTATGTTCGGACAGCTGGGTTGTCCGCCCCTTTGCCGCCGCATGGAAAGGTTGGGCGACCCGACATATAACGATGATACCCCGGAAAGTCTTATCTGATCAGCCGCCGGCGGCGGAAGACGGCGAGGAATGCGCCCGAGGCGGCGAGGAGCGCCCATGTCGACGGCTCGGGGACCGTGACGACATCGCCCCAGGCCGTGCCTATACGGATTGCATCGAGGTTCAGGCTATCTCCCGCATCGGCGTTCGAGATTTTGAAACCGAGAAAATTGATGGTATTACTTCCGCCCAAGGTCTGAGTCACGGTGCCGAGTGCACCGCCACCTTCGACGGTGGTGCTGTCGGGATTCAGCCAGAGGGTGCCGCGCCATTGGGTGCCGATATTGTCGAGTTTCAGCACCATGAAATACGTATTGCTCGCTGAAAGTGTCGGGGAAGCGATGTAGCTGCTCGTGCTGTCGTTTGCCAGCCAACCGACATCACTAAGGCCGTTGTCGCGAACACCGCTGCGGCTGATTGAAGTCACCACGTCCGTGTTGGCGGTATGCAGCGACATATTATCATTCACATCGAGCGCTCCGTTGTAGCGGATCAAGAAGCTCGCATAAAACGGCTGGCTGGCAAATGCGAGGCCGTTCGAGAGCTGGATATTGGCCACTTGGGATGCCGCTCCAACCCAAGAACCCACGCCATACTTTGTGCCGCCACTGACCGACACATCGCCGCTGGCGTAGCTCATGGGAGAGGAACTGGAGATCGTCCAATCGGTGTCGGCTGAACTCGCCGATTTGGTCCAGTTGCCCGTAAGTCCGGTTCCTTGGGCCGTGACGCCGATGAATGAACTGCCTGCGACATAATTGGTTCCTTCGAAGGATTCGGAAACGATAAGACTCGCGTTGCTTGAAACTGCGGTGGCCAGCACGACAAAAGTCGCGAGAGTTTTAAATGGGATTTTCATGGGGGTGTGGTGGATGATCTGAGATTTGTTGCTGTTTCTTCGTCTAGGATGCCATGGGAGAGGTGTTTTCCCAATACCGTTTTGCGCTTGGGATGTTCCATTTTGCGCCACAACTTCATCCGGTCATGCCAGTTTGCGGCGGGATAGCCTTGGGGGGGGATTCTGCTGGAGTATGGGCAGTTGCTCAGGGAGCGGGAGCAGCGGCATCAGCATCCCGTGAGGTCGAGCCGACGCCGGGGCCGTTTCACATGGGCCGCTCACACGTTTCCTTTCGTTGGCATCAGTCGGCTTTCCGCACGATGCGGAAGCCGATTTCGGGGGAGGCGATGCCTGAGTTGATCCAGTCCCATGAACCGTTGGAGGCTTCTGTGGTGAGGGCCTTTTGGGTTTTGAGGTCCGAGCGGAATGATCCGCCGTGGGCGCGGACCGAGTAGAGGTGTCCGGTTTTCGGGTTGGGTTCTTTGATAGGCTCGACCGCCCACTCGAAGACATTGCCGGTGAGGCCATGGAAGCCCACGCCGGTGGACGTGGTCGAGTCGGCGGGGTGGGTGTGCTCGCCGCTGTTGTCAGCGAACCACGCGGTGTCCGGGTCGAGCGAGTCTCCACCGGACGCATATTTCGCGGTCCCGGCAAGCTTCGGCCACTCGGAGGAAAAGGGCAGGCGGAATCCGTCGGCAGCGGGGTCGATGTAGAAGAGGAATTTCGGGAAGGTGAGCGGCGGCGGCGGCGCGAAGCGCGCGCTTTTGAGGGCCCACTGATAGGTATTTGTGCGGAAGGGGTTTGCGACCTTGAGCGGCTGGGTGAGCTCCTCGTCCGTGTAGTAGCAGGGCTTGAGGCCCTTCATTTCCGAGAGGGCATTGCTCCAGATGGCGGCGTCGAGGAGGCCGACGCCGGCGACCGGTTCGTCCGGCGAATGGGTGCCGGGCATCCAGCCCATGCTGCCGATGTCGCCGTCATTCGCGAACCGGTAGCCGTGAGCTTCCGCCCATTGGAAAACCGGCTTCCATTGCGCGTAGGTGACCTCGGTTTTTCCGGCCTGGATTCCATCGGCAGCGATCATCGGGATCTCGGGCGCGGCGACGTCACCAGACGGTGGGATGAGTTCTTCCCATCCGAAGGTCCATGCCGGGATTTTGTCGAACTCCCAATAGCCCGGTTTCGCCGCGAGGGCGGGGAGTTCGGGAGCTCTTGCCGGGCCGACGGCCCGGACCGGACGGAGACCGATCGCGTAGTGACCGCGCGAGGGCGTTTCGCCCGAGGCGAGTGGCTTGGGATCAGGCCCGCGGAAGTCGCCGCCAAGGACCGTGCGGGGTCCGGGCGTTTCGACGCTGTTGCCGGGGGCGTCCCAAATGAATTCGCGGACGTTGCCGCCGAGTCCATGGAAGCCTTTGTCATTTGCGAGGGTCGAGGCGGCTGGCACGGTTGATGCGGTGGCCGGCGCGGCTTCGTCGGCATAAGCGAGCGCCCATTCCGAGGCAGTAGGCAGACGGAACCCATCGGCCTCCCATTTCACATAGACCGGGGGCGGGATCAGCGCGGCCTCGGGGGATTCAATGTTTTTAACGATGTGGAGCGGTTGGGTGAGGGCTGCGTCGGCGTAGTAGCAAGGGGTGCGGCCTTCGTAGGCGGAGAGGGCATTGCACCACAGCACGGCATCATACCATGTCATGCCCGTGGCGGGTTCGTCGGGCGAGTGCGGTTTGTCATCCGCGAGCATACTGCCCATGTTGCCATCCCGGTCGAAGTCGTAGGGGGCATGCATGCAATATTGATTGCGCGAGGCCCAACGGGCGATTCGACGCCACTGCTCGTAGGTCACTTCGCTTTTCGCCATGTAGAGACCGTCCTTGCCGGAAGCCCCATCCAGCTTCGCCATCGGGACATTGACGCCGGCTTCCCACGGGCGGTTCACGACGGCATCCATGCCGAACCCATACCACTTGAGCCAGAGGGTCGCGTTTTCGATCGTGTTTTTGAGGATCATCCATCCGACGGCGGTGACGTCCTTGAATTCATGCGGCTCGAACGTCGCGGTCTTGGGATCAAACTCAAAATCCCATGGGCCCTTCGGATCATATTTCGCCCATTTAACCTTGGTGGGGGAAACTTCGAAGAGGGTCTGCGCGTAGGGTTCGAAATCGGTTTCGGCCACGTAGAACTGGTCGCCGTCGCGCACGACAAGGTGAACGCTTTCCCAGCCGCGCCAGAGTTCGCGCGGAACGACCTCGAGGCGCTGGTTCGCGTAGGTGTCGGTGAACGGCTTGGTGTGCTTTTGGATCTTGCCCTCCGCGACAAGCCGCTCCGCGTGGGCGTCGTTGACCGGATACGTGCGGGAAAGGAAGACGCCGACGCGGCTGTTTTCGTCGAAGGTAACCGGGAATTTGTCGCCGCCATTGAGGAAGTCCTCCTTTTTCCAAAGCCAGAGCCCGGTGGCCTTGAGGCGGTTACCGGGTTTTTCCGGAGTGTTGAGCGACTCGAGCGCATAGCCCATGAAGTTGAAGTCATCGAAGCCCTCGTGCTCGGTGTTAGACCCGCCTTCGGACCATGTGTATTTGTTGGTCGGGTTGTCCCAGCAATGCACTTTCATGCCGCCGTAAAACCGCGTGTTGTTGCCGCGCGTGTTGTAGTCGCCGGTCACCGGGCTGAGCGGCATGTCCAGGCTGAAGGGGTGGCCGTTGATGAACTCGCCCTCGGCGCGCTTCTCGCGGGTCACCCCCGCAAGGCCCGCGCGGTATTGGGGAATCCCGGTGCTATACCAAAAAAGGTTGTCGCCGAAATCCACGACCGGAAGGCTTTCCTGCGCGTGGAGGGTGGCGCAGAAAAGGGAGATCGTGCTGAGAGCAAGCAGACAATGGGGCAGGCGGTGGGTTTTCATTTTACGACAGGGAGGATGATGGAGGATTGCGCGGTCGGAGAAATGTGGATGGTCTGGTTCGCGGTCTTCATGTCGGTGGCGGAGCTGGCGGGCTCGTAGGTATTCGGGTGGACTTCGTAGGTCGGGTTGCTGCTGCTGGTGATGAAGACGCCGATCCGGTGGCCTTTGTTGAAGACGGCGGCGATGCTGTTGCAGGCGAACGCAAGCTCCGCCACCTTGCCGGGCTTGAGCGGCGCGGGCTTGTCGAAGCCGCCCCGGTAGCGCGCCATCGCAGCCGCCTCGCGCAGCAGGATCTCCTGTCCGTCGGGGTAGATGTCCACGAGCTTCACGACAAACAGCGTGTCCGTCGCATCGCTTGAGATGAAGAGGTCAGCGCGGATTTTTCCGGCAATTTCTAGCGGGGATTGGAGCGGATCGGAGATGAAGCGGACGATGTCCTTACGTCCGGCAAGCGGACGCTGGTCCACCGCGCCATTCGGATCGTTGCCAAACGACCATCCGCCACCCAGCGAGGGAACCGGGTCGTTCGGATCGTAAGCGAAGGCGACATCGCCCGATGCCGTGGTGGGCTTGGGCGAGAGACCGCCCGCCGGCGTCAGGTAGAAATGTGTTGGCCTATTCGCCGGCGGCCAGACCGGGGAGACCTTCTTCACATTGCCGGGCGCGGAGGGATCGGTCACGTCGCCGAGGACGGCGTAGATGATCTGGGATGTTTCCGGCATCGCCTTTCCGTCGAGGACATCAAGGAATGTCGGCGCCGGGGCGGCCCCAACTGGACCGCTCATGTTGAACTTGATCCCCTTGTCACATTGGTTGCCGTGCGTTGAGGCATTCACGGTGATGAAAACTTTTCCGGTCGGCCCGAACTTTTCAAAGAAGTCCACCGCCGAGTCGCCGAAAATGTTGAACCATCCGTCGGATCCGAGATAGACGGTGTGGTTGTCCTTCGCCGCTTCATCGAGGAGCTTCTGCCAGTGGGCTCTGTCGTAGTTATAGAGCGTGGGCCTTGGCCATTCGCTGATCTTGAGGTTCCGCTGGTTGAGCCATTCGTAGAGTTTGCGGCGGACGCCATTCTCGAATCCCCAGTAGAGGGCGGTGTTGCCGGATGAATTCGCGGGTTCGACAACAACGAGATTCGGATGTTTCGAGAGATACGCCATGGCGGCAGCCATGCCGTTGCCACTGCCGCCGGTCATCCCCACGCGCCCGTTGCACCACGCCTGCTTGGCAATCCAGTCGATCGTGTCGTAGCTGTCGGTGATCTCATTTTCGCTGCTGACCGGGTCGGCGAGAGGCTTGCCCTGCGAGTCACCATCGCCGCGCGGATCCTGAATCACACAGGCATAGGCGCCCTTCGCGCAGAGGCTCTTGAAATACTTGGCTCCACCGTTGCGCTCGTAGGGAGTGCGGATGAGGATCACCGGCCACGGGCCGTCTCCGGGAGGAAGAAACACCGTGGTGGCCAGGCCGATCGCGTCGCGCATCGGAACCATCGCGTGCTCGAATCTGTAGCCCTGTGGAAGTTCTTTAAGAACTTTGTCCGCGTCGAACTTGCCGCTGGCGCTGGCCCATTCCTTTCCGTCAGAGCCTGATTGTGCGTGGATTTGACCGGCGAGGAGCAACAGGCCTGTGAGGACGATTAGCTGAAATTTCATGGCATACCGTGGGCCTGATCATTCTGCATCCCAGGAGATCGAGCGGAGCGAGAGCGGTTCCAATATGAGCTGTTTCCCGCTGGCAAGGTCGGCAAGAGGCTCTTCACGCAAAGCGACCTGGGGGACTCCCTTGTTCGAATTCGTTGTTGTCGGTGATTTTCTCCGATGCGAGAACCCACTGTCTTGCGGAGTCAGGGAGAACGCCCCCGGCGAGCTTGAGATCAAGTTTCTGCGCGGACTGCGTGTCGAGGTTCACAAGGATGAGCCCGCGGCGTTTCCCGTCCACAAGCGCGTAGCTCCAAATCGCGGGAGGCTCGACTTCGGGTATTTCGTCCTTGGACTTGGCATCAGGGAGGGTGCCATTCCGGCAAGAACCAAGAGAGCGAGAGGAAAGACGACCTGAGGGAGAACGTGCATGCGCCGTTATGCTTGGCGAGCCAGACGCAGAATACCATAGGGCACATGCTGGGTCATGTCCCACGACTTCGATGAAGCCATTCTGGTCAGATTCTCCTAGAATCTCTCCCGACTCATGAAACTGTTGGCTCCCCACCGTGTCGCGCTGCTCGTCCCGAAATTCGCATGGGCTTTACGCTCTGGCATCGCCCGGTTTTCAGGGCCACCGATGCTCTGGGACACCATCACCTACGAGAGAAATGACGAGGGATTTTCGTATGCCAAAGCCTGGAAGCCGCATGGAATGATCGGCATGCTGGGCCGCCCGGACCTCATGAAGCGTGCAATTAAGCTCCGGACTCCGCTTGTCAATGTCCATGGGGGGCGCCGCTATGAGGGAGCCGCGCAGATTGGTTGCGATCACTATGCGATTGGCCGCCTCGCCGCGGAGCACTTGGCATCCCTCGGACTTGCCAATTTTGCGTGCATCGGGTTTCCGGGCGAGGATCCAAATCTCGACCACCGTTTGGGCGGCTACATCCATTCGCTCGACGGAAAGGCAGTCCACGTCTTTGACCCCAAAGCCGAATACCCGCCATTCCCGCGCATTCGGGGGACACTAATCGAACCGGACGACGAGGGGTTGCACCGTTGGGTCTCATCTCTTCCCAAGCCATGCGCTGTCTTTGCGAGCGGCGACATGATGGCCGCGAGGGTTCTGAGGTCATGCCTGCACCTGAGTATCCCAGTGCCGGAGCAGATCGCAATCGTCGGCGTTGGGGATATGCCAGAGTTTTGCCTAGATCTGCCGATCGCACTTTCCAGCGTAGCGGTGCCATGGGAGCAAATTGGCTTCGAGGCAGGGGCGATCCTTAACCGGATGATGTCCGGCGGAAAGCCGCCGGAAAAAACCGTTCTGCTCGCGCCGCTCGGCGTGACTGTGCGCCGTTCAAGCGACGTGTTGTCGGTTCCGGACCTGAGCATCGCAGCGGCTCTGCGGTATATTCGGGCGCACGCCTGCGAGCACATCGGGATACCCGATATTCTGAAGCATGTTCCCATGGGTCGACGCGTGCTCGAAAGGAAGTTTCGCGCCGTATTGAATCGTTCCCCTCACGATGAAATCCTCCGGGTCAGATTGGAGAAGGCGGTGCATCTCCTCATCAACACAAATCAGACATTGGAGGTCATTGCGGGAGACACCGGTTTCGGCACCGCCGCCCGGTTGAGTGTCGAGTTCAAGAAGCGCTTTGAGGCCTCTCCCGGCACCTACCGCAAACAATTTCAAAACAATACACCCACCAGATGAAGACCAGAATACTCACCGCCAGTCTCTCGCTCGCCCTGTCCCTCTCCGCATCCCATGCAGCCGACGTGTATCGGGTGATGAATGAGGTCGCAATTGAGAAGCCTGCCAACTTCGGCACGAACTTCGAGTTCAAATCTTTCTCACCTTGGTCCGAACTGAACAACAACTGCTGGAACAAATACGCCTCGTGCGAACCAATCGTTTTCCGTCACAACGGGATTGCGACCGGAGGCGGAGCGGACTTCCTGCTGGACCAGTCCGGTCAGCCCGTCAGTGAAAAGCCCAATCCAACGAGCCCTGGCTCCGGGTTCTGGTCCACGATGGGCAAGGGGTTCTGGAATGGAGCGGAAATCCGGATCTACCGCCCGACAGATTCCTCCGTGAAGCTTCTGCGCAAGGACCGAGTGAAGCAGTTTGACGGGCTCAAAGACACGGAGCAGAAAATCACGCTGGAATCGTCCGGGGAGCCGGTGCAGCAAGGCGACCTTTACGTGCTCACCATGGTTCGGGATGACGTGCCGGAGGGCTTGAACACCGAACGTCCGGCTCCCAACCTGCAGCTACAGAAGTTCGGAAGCTTCGCCCCGATCAGGGACTCGGAGACCACCTGGGTGCTCGACTCCTCGACCTTCTGCCCCGAGGGCGGTAGCACGGCCTCCATGAAAATCACTATTCCCGATTCCGGAAAAAAGCCGGGCGGGATCGAGCAGCCGTTTTTGCGCTTCGAAGGCCGGGAGCTGAACTTCGAACCGGGCAAAAAATACCGCTGCGATGTCTGGCTCAAGCAGACGGGGGTCGCGGGTCCGGTCATCGTTCAGATCGGCGACCGGGTCACGGAGAATTTCGATGTCGGAGGTGACTGGAAGAAGTTTTCTTTTGACGTTCCCAACATCGAACCGATCGGCCCGAAAACCTACCCGCTCCTCATTTCATCCGAATCCGCAGGAACACTCTGGGTGGATAATTTCCTTGTCTATGAAGAGGATTTAAAGCCGTTTGCCATCTTTCCCAAATGGTCGGAAGCCCTGACCGAGTTCCGTCCGGGTGTCCTGCGCAGCATGAGCGGAAGGTTCTTGAAAACCCTCGATGCCTGGTTGTCCGAAGGGTTCACGCGCAAGCTGATTTGGGACTACAACTCCGGCCCGCTGTCACTCTCGGACTTCAGCCTTCGCGAGCAGTTGGAGCTGTGCAAGGCGACCGGCGCGAGTCCTTGGCTGATGACCTATGTCCTGCCAGACGATGAGGAACTCGATCACCTGATGGAATACCTCGGCGCACCGGCAGACACCGGCTACGGAAAGATCCGCGCCCAGCACGGGCAGGCGCAGCCATGGACGGAAGTCTTCGATACGATCTATGTCGAGTGCGCAAATGAGATGTGGAACGACAAGTTTTTTGCGCCTCAAGCCTTTGGTGCCCAGCCAGAACTCGCCGGCAAGGTCGCCAACCGGATTTTCGAGCGGCTGAAAAGCAGCCCCTACAATACCCGAAAGAACATCAAGGGCATCGCCCCGGCGTGGGCACACAATCTTTACAACAAGGGCGGAGGCTGGACCTACAAGGCCGTCATGGCCTGCCCGAATGCCGACGTCATCGGCACGGCTCCGAGCGGCTACATCGGGGGCTACGACGGCGAGTCGATCGTCGGCCAGAACGATGCCGACCTCTTCCAGGCCAACCTGTTTTACAGCGCTCAGGTCTTCGAGCCCAAGCTCGCCGAGATCGATAAAATCCGCGAGGCCGTGAAGGAGAAAACTGGAAAGTGGCCGGAAATCCTCAAATACGAGGCCGGCCCGGGCTACGCGATCCCGAGCCCGAACAAGCCATTCATCGAAGAGGCCGAACAGGTTGGAAAGAGCCTTGCCCTGGCCACAGCCACTCTCGACAACTTCCTTTTTGTCGTCGCGAACAACGGGAATTCGAATTTCTTCCAGGCGCGTCCCGGCAACAACTGGTCCTCGCACAACCTTCAGTTTCAGCCGCAGACCACATGGCTCGCCCTGCTTCTCCGGAACAAATACTGCACCGGTGAGCTGCTCAAAGTCGATCCGGTGAAGGTCGAAACTGTCAACCTTCCCGAGCGCCGCAGCGTGGGGCTCGGCAACAGTGGCAAGCCAACAGACAAAATCATCGAAGCGGTCGATGGGGTGCCTCTCACCCGGCTCTACGGATTCAAGGATGGCAACCGCTACAGCTTCATCGCACTCAACCGCAGCTTCACCGAAGCGAAGACGATCCGGCTCGACCTTCCCTACCAGCCAAAGCCGGAAGCCTCCGAATACTGGCTCACCGCTGCCGACCCGCGCACAACCAACCGCGAAGACGAGACGGTCAAAATCCGTGAGGATAAAAAATCCGACTTTAAGAGCGGCTATGAGGTGACGATCCCGCCGGCCTCGGCTGTTGTCATCGTCAATGAGGCCAAGTGAACGCGATGCCGCCTCCCGCATCGCCGGGCGCTGGATGCGCTCGTGCGAGCATTGGCCATCCTACACGACCGACCTCGTGCTGGAAGGCTTGCTGACACTTTCCGACGCATCCGGTGACAGGCGCTACCTCGATTTTGTGCTCAGGGTTTGGGAATTTCGCGGGCGTCCCCGCGAGTCTCTGACGATCGGGAATTCGTATTTCACCTGCCTCCACGCCGAAACCTACCGCCGCACCGGAGCCCCGCGTTTTGTCGAGGGTCTGTTCGAGGTCGCAGACGAATGGAGGAAGACTGCACCGCGCACCCCCGAGGGTGCGGTCGCCCATCTCAATGACCACGGCCCTGCGGTCCTGCTCGATATGCTGGCCGGCTATGCGCCGCTTATGGCAGCCGCCGGTGCGCTCTCGGGTGACGAATCGTTTGTTGACGAGTGCGCCCAGCAGTGCCGCCTGTATCGCGACATCCTGCGCAATCCCGCCACTGGGCTTTGGCATCATGCACGAGGTTGGAGAGAACCCGGCGTCCTCTCACCCGCCGGATGGTGCCGCGGGCAAGGCTGGGCGATGCGTGCGTTAGTAAAAAGTCTCGAGTGGATGCCCCCGTTCGTAGTTCTGCCTTCAGGCGGGGACTGTTTTGCTAACACCTTGCTCGAAATCCTCTGCGACCTCACGGATTCCCTCCTTCACCACCAGCAACCGTCCGGCATGTGGAATCAACTTGTGGACGAGCCCGATTCCTATCCGGAGACCTCGGGGACGGGTTTCATTGCCAGCATGCTGGAAGTGGCAGGCCGGAATGCATGGATCGACACGGCCCCCGCCGCCACGCTCGGCACTCAGGCCTTGGCTGTTTTTATCGATCTCGATGGCACCGTTCGCAACGGCTGTCCCGGAACCCCGCCGCTGGAAACACGGGATGATTACTGTCAGCGGATCCCGGAACCCAACGACCCCCATGCCGCTGCTGCAATCCTTATGGCACTGGCCGGGGCAGAGCAGTCATAACTCTCGCCCCAAAGATCACGGCGTGTGGACTTGGCGAAGCCATGGCTGCACTCGGTGAGGAGTTGTTGTGAGTCGAACCCCCACTTCCGGTAAAGAGGGGGTCTGTTCCGCTCGTTCAGAACGGATCGCCGGTTTTTTGGCCCCAGTCGGCAAGCATCTCGCGGTGCTGCTTTAGTGTTTCTTGGTGGGCCGGATCAGCTGCAAGGTTCTTTGTTTCGCCGGGGTCTTCCTGCAGGTCGAAGAATTGTTCGGAGGGACTACCAGGCGCAAAGGCGCAATATTTGTAGCGCTTTGTGCGGACCATGCGCCCCTGGATCTCCGGGCGGTCCTTGTCGGCGGCGAGCTCGCACACCACGAAACGGCCATCCGCATCTTCCTTGCCATCCAGTGCCGGGCGAAGGGAAATGCCCGGAAGTAGAGGCGGCTTGACTCCTGCAAAATCGCAGATGGTCGGCATCAGGTCCAGACCCGAGGCGAGGGCGGTTGAAACCCCCGGTTTGATGTGACCGGGATAGGATAAAACCAGCGGCACGGCAGCGGATTCCTCGTAGAGCGAAAGCTTGGTGGCCCAGCGGTGCGCGGCGACGCCTTCGCCGTGGTCGGAGGTGAAAATGACAAGCGTGTTCTCCTTCCATCCGCCTTGTTCGAGCGCCCGGAGAACCTGCCCGACCGCACGATCTACCTGCGTGACCATGTGCGCATAGGTGTGGAGATAGGCGCGCCAGCGGGCCTCATCCCACTCTTTTGTCGCAGTCAGTTCGTGGCCGTAGCGCGTGTTCTCACGGCGCATTTTGAGGGCCTCGGGCTCGTTTGGGTCGGCCTCGAAGTTGGCGGGAAGCGGCGGGAAGGTGTCCTTGTTTGCGTATTCGGGCCCCTTTTCCATGACATGGTAGCAGATGTCGTGAGGGTTGTGCAGCGAGACTCCGAGGAACCAGGGGTTCGGCTGCTTCCCGGCCTGCCAGCGCAGGAAAAACTCGGCATCCATCGCGGTGAGAAAATCCGTCTGGTCGCCGAGCGCGGCCATGGGCACATCTTTAGTGAGCGGACGGTGGTGAAAGCCCCACCCATCGATGGACTCGCGAAGAAAGCTCTGCGGAAGATGCCATTTTCCGGTCCATGCGGTGTAGTAGCCGCTGTCGCGGAGCACGGATCCGATCGTGGGGATATCTTTGGCAAGAGGATCTCCGTTGTAGATGACCCCGCTCGCGTGCGGGGGCTGTCCGGTGACCATCGCACCACGCGAGGGACCGCAGATGGGCGCGGCGCAATACGAGTGGAGGAAGCGCACGCCGGAACGCGCAAGGGCATCCATATTGGGCGTGTTCACCCAACGGTTGCCAGCGCAGCTCATGGCATCGATCGTTTGCTGGTCGGTAAAGAGCAGTAGAATATTCGGGCGCGGATCGGAACTGCGGACGCGGCGGTTCTCCTCGCGAAGCGCATCGTCCTCCGGCCCGGCAACGACGATATCGGGGTCCTGAGACTGCGAATCGGCGGCGCCCAGGGAGAGTTTTGTCACCGTGGTGGCGAATGTGGCGCCGAGTGCGGTTTTGATAAATTCGCGGCGGTTGGAAAAGAACATGTGCTACTGCGGTTTTCCTTTGGCCACGCGGAAGCCGATGAACGACCGTGCGGCACCCGTGTATTCTTTGAAAAACCCTTTGGCAGTATTTTTGACGGCCTCCGGTTTTTCGAAGAAATAGCCGATCCCGTTGACCCGGTAATCCACCATCGAGTTGAGGTGGGAAGCATCCTGATCCCATCCCCACTCGAGAACGTTTCCTTTCATGTCCTGAAGGCCGTTTTCCTGCGGAGACTTTGTGCCGACCGGATGGGTTCTCCCTCCGGAGTTTTCTCCGATCCACTCGGTGTCGTCGGGGTTGGCTGGAAGCGGGCCGTCCGCGATGCGGAACTCATCATGCATCGGAAGCCGGAATCCACCTGCCGTAGGATCGAAGAAGACGATCATGTTCAGCGCGGTGTCAGGCTTCTCCGCCGCCCTCAGATTTTTTTTCCAAACAGGGTTGGGATATCCAGCCCCGGTGTAGGTCTCCAGCCGGAAAGGGAGCACCTCCCGAAGAACGGTCTTTTTGTCGGCATCTGTATAGTAGGATGGGGAATAGCCCATGAGTTCAGAAAGCGCGTTGCACCATGCGACGGCGTCATACCATGAGATAAAGGTCGCCGGCTCGTCGGGAGAGAACGAATCCGAGGGGGTTGTCGCGATGCGCATGCTGCCGATGTCGCCCGGATAGTTGAAGCGGTAACCTTTGGAGAGCGACCAGCCGCGAACGCGGTTCCAGACATTGTAAGGAATCTCGGTCTTCGAGATGTCGAGCGGATAGGGGGTGCGCTCGATGGGCTTCACAGCTTCCGGGCCCTCGGTGCCATCCGACCTGCCGAGGAACTTGTTGTCCCTCGCTTTCGCCAGCGCTTTGTTGCGTTCCTGAATTTGAAGCGGATCAATAAAGTCCCCTGCATTGGCAAGCCCGGCGTCCGGCACGTTGACCATCGGCAGGCGCTTTTCCGCAAAATCCTTGATCGCTGCCGGGTCGGCTTCGGCGCCGGTCGCCACAGTCTGACCGCGCGCGATGGACCATGCGGGAATCCCGGCGATAGAGGTTGGGGATTTGGTCGAGGGGCCGCGCACCACGCGGAATCCGATATTAAACGAGCCCGCAGCGAAAGGGGTTTCCACCTGGAATCCCGGGTTGGTTTTTGCCGGGTCCGCCGGAGAGAGGAAATCGCCTCCGAGCGCGCTGACGGCGGCCATGCTGTTGGGGTCCACCGACCCGGCATCGTCCGGCCACACATATTCCCAGACATTGCCTTGAAGATCGCAGAGCCCCTGAGGCCCGGGGTCTTGGGTCCCGGCCGGATGCGTTGTGCCAGCAGCGTTGGCTGCAGTCCACCCGGGATTCGCATCAAAGGATTTTCCCCCATCGACTGCGGCGCCCTGCCATTCCGACTGCGTGGGAAGTCGATACCCCGAGGCATTCGGTTTCAAGAAAACCACCGGTGGCTTGCTGTCCATTTGATCGCGATTGAACGTGCGGCGGAACACGTTCGTCATTTCGCTGTCCGTATAGTAGGCCGGCTCGTATCCCTCAAATTCCGAGAGGGCATTGCACCATGCGACCGCATCAAGCCAGGTGACATCGGTGACCGGCTCATCAGGCCGGTGCGGGACATCCCCAATCCGCATGGAACCCATCGACCCATCGCCTTGGAACGTGTATCCGAGGTCACCGAGGTCGCGGCAGAATTGGTTGGTGACCGCGATGCGGCGGATTTTCTCCCATTGGGCAAAGGTGACTTCCGTCTTGCCGATCGGAAGCTTCGAGGCTCCCACTTCAACCGTTGGGAGAATCGGTGAAGGGAGGTTCCCATCTCCCACAATGGCATCGCAGCGGAACGCATACCATTTGACGGCTATCGGCTGGTTCGGGCTGAGCCCGCCCGGCACGGCCTTGACCGCAGGACTCAGCTCGCGGGTGACAAGGAACCCGACGGCCATGACGTCCTGAAAGGCGTGATCCTGGAAGCTCGCCTTGGTGTGATCGAAAGAAAATCCATAGGGCTCTTTCGGCTCCCACAGAGCCCATTTCGATTCTGTGGGCTTCAATATCTGGGTGTGGCGGACAATCGGGTTTTCTTTGTCCTCGCTCGTGAACATTTGATAGACATCGCCGAAGGTCTTTTCCGAGACGTAAAACTTGCCGGAATCCTGCACGACCCATCGTCCGGCATGAACCCCTCCCCAGTAGCGTGAAATGTAAGCGGCAATGCGACTGTCCGCATTGAAGCTCACGGGGTTTTTATCGCCACCGTTCAGGAAGTCCGGCTTCTTCCAGAACCAGAAGGCATAGGCCTCGATTTCCTCGCCGGGTTTGAATGCGCCGCCAGCCAGCGCCATAAAATTGAAGTCGTCACGAAATTCGTGGTTGGCATTGAGGTGGCCCTCGCTGAGCCCGCGCCCCGGATTGTTAATCGTCAGCGTGACCAGTCCCCCGTAAAACTGTGCGTTTTTCTGGGCTGTGTCGTAGCGCATTCCCGGCGGGTTGAGCGGGGTCTCCATGCTGAACGGCCACGAAGAGACGAAGGTTGAGCCCGCCTTGTGACGCTCGCTGCCGCCCATGCTGGTCTCGTAGGGGATTTTCTGTTCGGGAGTTTTGCCGCGATACATGATGTCTCCACTGCCCATGTCGGCACCGTAATCCACGATGCGGACGTTCCGGGGCGCATTGGCAGCACTGGCTTCCGCATAACAGGCAACAGCAGCAAAGAATACGCAGGCAAGAAGGGGCTTCATAGCTGAAGCCTAGCAGAACAGCTGGCCGGGCACGATGTCGGAAGGCGTAACTTCTTTATCGTTTTGCGCCATCCCACTGACGCGAAACAGGAGGCTTCCGCCCTATTGCACCAGGGGGTTTTGCCTTCTCCAGACGCGGAGGGCATCGGCCAGCCGGTCCCGAACCGTCGATGCTTCCGAGTTTCCCACAAGATTCTGCATTTCGAAAGGATCCTTCTCAAGCGAATAAAGTTGCCGGGGCTCATCCGCATGCACGTCGGTGACGAGCTTCCATGCGCCTTCGCGCACCATCGCCCAGCCGGATTGGTCCTCGGAAAAAATCCGTTTCGAAGCGACGGATTTCCGCCCGGCAAGGGTGCCGGCCAGGGAATGTCCTGCGATCCCGGGACCCAATGGCACTCCGCACAACTCCGCAAATGTTGGGAAGAAGTCCACTGTTCCGATCAGGTCTTCGACCGCAACACCTCTCGCAATGCCGGGACCGGTTGCAAGGAATGGAATCCGCACCGACTCCTCGTAGGGCACGCACTTGTTGATCAGCCCTTGGCTGCCCTGCATGTCACCGTGGTCGGAGCTGAAGATGACGATGGTGTTCTCTGCGATGCCGAGGGTTTCGAGTTCCGCTATCAGGCGGCCGACGCCGGCATCGACCTGGGAAACTGCCGCATGATAATGCCGCAGGTATTCCTGTATATCCCCGCCGTAGGCTTTGAATGTGGGGTCTTCTATTTTCGGCGGCGAGGGAGGACTGTAGGTGGGGGTGTATGGGTCGATGCCGACAACGGCATTCGGACGAGTCCTCATTTGACGTCCTGTGAATGGCGCAAGGAATTCGGACGACGGCTGACAGGGATAGTGTGGCGCCTGCTCAGAGACGCAGAGAAGAAATGGACGGTCACCATGCGCTGCCGCCCGCATACGCTCGATGGCGAGGTCGAATGTCGCATCCGTGCGGTGCCGGTCTGGAAATTCCAACGCTTGGTTGCGCTCGTCGAAAAAGCGAACGTTCTGGTGGAATTCGTTGTAGCATTGGAATCCGGCAAATGCCTCGAAGCCTCCGCGAAGGTCTTCCGGCACCGGCACGTTTCCGGATCCACCGATGTGCCACTTTCCGACATAGGAGGTCAGATACCCTGCGCTGCGAAAGGCCTCCGCCATGGTTGGAATCCCGGCGGGAATTCGCGCATCATTGGCAAGAGTTCCAAGGCTCCCCGCATATCGTCCCGTCCACATGGTGATCCGGGCCGGGGTGCAGACCGGGGCGCTGGAACAGGCGTTAGAAAGGATGGTGCCCCTCGCAGCCAGCGCGTCGAGGTGCGGGGTGCGGGCGTCGGGATGGCCCGTGCAGCCGAGCGAAAACCCGTTCAGTTGGTCGGCAAAAATGTAGAGGAGGTTGGGGCGCATGTTACAAGGCGACTCGCGGGGCCGGCAGCCGTCAAAGGAGCACTATTACAGAGAAATCAAAAATGCGGAACTCGGATCACCATGTTCCGAGGGCGGGCGAAAACGTGGCCGACCACGCATTCCAGTCGGCCTTGAGTTCTGCGACCTTTGTGGGGTTTGCGCCCGAGAGATCGGTGGCTTCCGCCGGATCGGAAGCGAGATCGCGGAGGGTGGTGAGACCGGTATTTTCGTCGTAGTGAAGTTTCCAGTTTTCTTTTACAACCGCGCGGAGGATTTTTCCGGCCATGGTGTAGCGGAAGCAGCGCGGGGCGGCATTTGTCGCGCCGGGCGTGGTGAGCAGCGCCTTCAGATCAGTCCCCTCGAACACGGTCGGTGTCGCGATATTCGCCATCGAGAGGCAGGTCGGCAGGAGGTCCCATGCGGCGAAATTCTGGTTGCAACGGAGTCCGCGTGGGATCACGCCCGGAAGGCGGGCCATGAGCGGACTGCGGATGCCGCCCTCCAGCAGCGAGTTTTTGAATCCTGAAAAAGGCGCGTTGCTGCCCTCTCCCTGGGGCGCGCCGTTGTCTGTGGTAAAGATGACGAGCGTATTTTTGTCGAGCCCGAGGTGCTCAAGTTCGTCAAGGACCCTCCCGATGCTGTCGTCGAGGGAGGTCATGACCGCCGCATACATTTTTGCACCGGAGGTCCCGGTGAACCTGCTCTGGTATTCCGTCGGCGCGTCGAGGTAATAGTGGGGCGCGTTGTAGGAGAGGGTCAGGAAAAACGGGCGGCGGCGGTTCTCGCGCAGGAACGAGATCGCCTTCGATCCGTAGAGGTCGGTCGTGTAGCCTTTGATGTCGCTGTTCGTCCCGTTCTGGTGGAAGTCGAGTGTGCCTCCTGTCTTAATGTGCGTGTAGTAGCCGGTCTCTCCATGGATGGTGCCGAAAAAGTCATCGAAGCCTTGGGCGTTGGGATGTGCGGCGGCGGTTTCCCCAAGGTGCCATTTCCCGATCAGCGCGGTCTGGTATCCGGCCGCCTTGAACTCCTTGGCGGCCCCCGTAGATGTGGGCTTGAGACCGGCTGTGCTGCCTGGCATCAACACGCCTTCAAGGCCGTTTTTCTGCGGGCTGTATCCGGTGAGGAACGCCGCCCTCGTGGCGGTGCAAACCGGATACACATAGGATTTTTCCATCACGGCTCCCTCGCGCCCGATGCGGTCGATATTTGGGGTAGAATAATTTACGCGTCCGGTGGCCGAGAGGTCGCCGAACCCCATGTCGTCCACGACAATCCAGAGGACGTTGAGCGGGCCGGTCGGGACGGGCTCGGCGCAAACCCCGGCGTCTGGAAACAGCGCGAAGGCCGAGAGCACTGCGGCGGATTTCAAAAACTGGCGGCGGTTGGTTGTCATGAGAACGGTCGAAGTCACTGGCGGATCACGCGCAGCCGGAGGAATGCGCGGGAGGGGGAAGGGGGAGCCGAGGCCACCCATGATTCGGTGGTAAAGTTCTCGTCCGCCAACTGTTCAAGGGCGGCGGCAGTCCAGGAATCGTCGGTGAGAGTTGAGGAGGATTCCGCCATGATGGTGAGGCCGCCGGTTTCCTTGCTCAGGCGGAACCACAGTGCCAAGTGTCCGGAGCCATCAATCGACGCAAGCGGGGCAGGCGTCTGCCCGGAGGGATTCGTGCCGAGCGCGTATTCGACGAGGTTCGGGAGTCCGTCGGCATCGTCGTCGTCGTTTTCGGCGGACGAAGCGATTCCCTTCCAGGCCGCCCATTGCTCGTAGGTGCGCCGGGCGATAATGGTCGCTGCCGGGGAATCCACGCTGCCGCCCGAAGCGGTGGCCCGCACAAAATATTGCGCGCTCTCACCGAGGTTTAGCAGGTCAAGAGCGGCGGAGGTCATGCCGACAATAGCGGTGACATTTCCCAGCACATCGCGACGATACCATTGGTAGGACACGCCGGTTCCCAATACCGAGGATGTGAGCGTCAGGGAGTCTCCGGCGGCCGCTTCAGCGGACACGGGCCCCGCCACGATCACAGGAGCTTCTGTCATTTCGCTGATGCGGATCGCCTGGGGAAGCAGGCAAGAAAACGAAGCCGGAGTCGGAGAGGTGACGGTCACCGTGAGGGTCGTGCCAGATGTGATGAGTTCCGACCAACGGGCCACGCGGCCGGCGGAAGTCGAGCCGTCCCCGGTCGCTATGGTCACCTCGCTCCCCGGCGGGTTGCCGCCGATGCTGATGTAGCCCGCACTGTGTGCGGCCGCAAACGAGGTCGCGCCGCCGATGACAAATTTCGTCTGGCTCGAAAAATTGTCCCGTGTGGCAAAGATGGCGAGATCGTAGATTCTTCCGGGGGTCAGTCCGCCGATTGTGATGGTTGCGGTTCCGGTGTTTTTTCCGAGGTCCCAGACCTGTGTGCCAAACCCGATGATGCCGCCGAACACGGTTGCCGCGTCGCCCCCGAGGACGGGGTTTCCGGTGTTGGCGTCGGTTTTCAGTCCGCCGCTGGTTCCGACGGTTTTCGAGAACTGGATGGTGACTCCGGGGATTGTGCTGCCAGTGGAAAAATCCAGGAGCGAGGAGGGGGCGGCCGGGTCTCCGCTGGTCACGTTCGCGGCATTGTCGGCCTGGGCGATGGAGTCGTGGAAGGATGTCCAATTCGTCTGCCGCGAGAGGGTGGCACCCTGGATGATCGCCCCCTTGTCGCCGACAAACACCGAGATGCTTCCGCGCGTTGCCGCCCCGCGAAGACGGCAGCCGGACACGCGCGGAACTTCGTTCCACAAGCTGCCGTTCGAGGACACTTGGAGCGTCCCCGCATCGCCGAACACCGCCATTTCGTCGCCCAGGGCGACGGCGCCGAAAAAGTCGAGCCCGGGCACCATGGCTGCCGACCGCTTGGTCCAAGTGGACCCATCGGTGGAGGTGAAGCTTGTGGCATAATGGGTCGAGGTCACAAAGCGCCCGTTGGAAAACGCGATGCCAGTGATGTCATACCACCGCTCCTTTTGGGACGGTTCATCGGGCAGGAGGGTCCATGTCGAGCCGTCCGGAGACGTTGCGATCTGCCCCCATTGGCCGACCGCTACGTAGAGCCCGTTGCCATAGGCGACGGCTAGAAGATCGCCTTTGGTGCCCGGGACGGTGGATGCCATCCATGCCGCTGCATCCGACGAGCGCAAAACCAGTCCCGCCCGGCCAACGGCAACAAACCCCGCCGTTCCGTAGGTGATCCCGTGGAGCGAACCCGTGGTCCCGGAGGCGACCTCGGTCCATGCGGACCCGCTGGCGGAAGTGAGAACGGTGCCGCCCGAGCCGACGGCGACAAATTTTGATGCCCCGAAGGCGATACCCTCAAGATCGGCATCCGACGCCGAGACCGCGGATGTCCATCTGAATCCATCCGGCGACGTGAGAATTGTGCCTCCCGCACCGACTGCAACAAACGGACCGGTGGCCTCCCCGGCAGTGACAGCCAACAAGGATGCGCTTCCTCCGCTGGATCTGAGTGTCCATGCGGAACCATCGGCTGACGTCCAAAGGCTCCCGTTTTCCGAGATGGCCAAGATTCCGGAGCCGCCCTGCATGGCAGCCCGCAACACCGGGCTGCCGGAGATGGTCTGGGCAGACCACGACAGCCCGTCCGCGGATTGAACAACGGCTCCACCGCTTCCGACCGCCAGGAATCCGCCGCCCGTCGCCGCCACGCACCACAGGCGCTCGATTTCACCCGAACGGCGCACCGTCCATGCCATCCCATCGGGGGAGGTGAGAACTTCCCCACCGGCACCCGCCGCGACAAAAAGCCCGGTTCCGAACACAACCGTGGAGAGTGCCCCCGACGCGGGCGAATCCCGTGGCGTCCAGGTGGAAGCATCCGGAGACGTCAGGATTCCTCCGCCCTCGGTCACGGCCACAAAAACGCCACCTCCGTAGGCAAGGCCGTTGATGCGTTCAACAACCGGCGTGGTCACTGGCATCCATGCGCTTCCGTCCGCGCTTTTATAAATCCTGCCCGCATCGCCCGCCACAACAATACGCCCCCCGCCCGAAGCGGCGGCCGCAAGGTTGAGAGTCGTCCCGCTGGTGCGTGGCGTCCAAGCCGCTCCATCCGGGCTGGTCAGGATCGAGCCGCCATCACCGGCAATGCAAAAAAACGAGCCGGTCCAAGCCACAGACTGAAGGTCGGCCCGGACAGACGTTTCGCGTCTCGTCCACGCGATCCCGTCGGATGATGAATAGATCGAGCCAGCCGCGCCAACGGCAACAGCAACCCCGGTGCCTGCGGCCCCGGACCGCATTCCCGCCTGAAACGGCAGCCCTTGGACCGCCGCCAAACGCAGAGTTTGTTGCGCGGGCAGCGACACGGGCACCACGCCGAGCAGCAGTGCGAGCACGGACGCTATTTGTTGGATGCGGCAGACATTATTCATTCGGAGGATTCACGGCATCCCGACCATTTCTCGGAATTCCAACGCAACGTTCCTCCGATGCCTTCCACCCCGCCAGAGCACAATGCGACCCACTTTTTATCGGATTGCGACAGTCCGTGAGACCGGTCGGCAAATGAAAGGAAAGCTGAGGCCGAAAGATGGGCGCCTGTGCCCCACTGGATTTGCCGCGAAAACGAAGGTCACCGGTGAAGCCGCAAAGGAGAAAGAAAACAAAACCGGGGTGGCCGTCTCCCCGCTCTTCTTTGCAACATTTTCCTCGGTGATCTCCGTGGTTGAAAGAAGTTTTTCGGGTTTACATCCGCCGAAGCCCGCGATCAGGGACACGTCTTCTCCCAAATCTTATCCGAGTGTCACAACAACCCGGGATCCGTGGGCCAGGAGCTTTTCCGAAATGCGGGTTCCCTTAACCTCGAGGCCATCGACCTTGATAGTTTTGACGCCGCGGTTCCGGCCATCCGGATTCAAGACTTCCACATGAACGGTGATGCCGCGGAACTTTCTGGTGGCCGTGAAGCCACGCCATTCTCTCGGGATGCACGGGTCAATCCGGAGCCCATCAGCCTCCGGGCGGATGCCGATCAGGTGGTTGGTGGCAACATAATGTGCCCACGAGGCCGTGCCGGAAAGCCATGGAACACGCGAGCGCCCCGCCTTGGCGGAGAATTGCGAGTGGGTGCTTTGGCAGTGGACATAGGGCTCGATCTCGCGGATCTCGGCCCGGTCGTTCTGCCCGGATGGAAGAAACGCGCGGTAGTATTCCCATGCGACCTCCGGATCCCCTGCCATGACTTCCGCCAGCACCGCCCAGCTTTGGGTGTGCGAGAAGATGCCGCCGTTCTCTTTGTTGCCGGGGTTGAAAAGAACGGCGCGCATGACATCAACCGGAGTTTTTTCAAACGGTGGCGCACACATCGCAACCCCCCATTCCGAGGCGAGACGGGTGCGGACGCTGGCGAGGGCGCGTGCGGCGTGATCTTCCGAGGCTGCGCGCGAAATCACCGCCCAGGCCTGGGTGTTCAGATAGACCTGCCCTTCGGGATAATCCTTCGTGCCGAAAACCGTGCCATCTTCAGCAATGGCCCAGATGAACCACTCCCCGTCCCAGCTCACCTTGGCGATTTTGGCATCGAGGACGGCCAGCCTGGCCTCCGCCCATTCCTTTTCCCCTACGAGACCAAGGGATGCGCTGATTTTTGCAGAGGTCGAGAGGGCAAGGCGGAGCTGGAAGGCAACGAAGACCGACTCGCCGCGGAAGCCGAGTTTCAGGCAGTCATTCCAGTCCGCAGACAGGCCGCAGGGGAGGCCGTTTGCGCCGCTGCGCGCAAGGTTGAATTCGATGGCCCGCCGAAGATGTGCGAGCACCGTGTCTTCTCCCGAGTCCGCATACGGAACGACCGCATTGTAGAACCCGACGTCGCCTGTTTCATCCACATAGGCCGGAATTGCGTTAAAAAACCAAAGGCAATCGTCGGACCGATAACGGGCCTCCGGGGTGGGTGGCATCCGGCCGGGCGCGTGCGACCAGGGACGGACCTCCGGCTGGGCACCTCCAGTGGAATCCTGTGCGGAGAGCATGAGGAGTAGTCGCTCGCGAACCTCCTGCGGAAGCATGGCCGTCACGCCCAAACAATCCTGCACGGTGTCGCGGAACCCGTATCCATCGCGGTCCTGACCGGTATAAACGAGCGAGCACGAGCGCGACCACTCAAACGTCATCAGCGCATTGTAAGCACCCCAGACGTTCACCATGTTGTCGAAATCCGGGTCTGGCGTCCGCACCTGCAGGGTATCCAGAAGCCCGTGCCAGTGGGCTTTGAGGCGCGAAAGCTCGGCGTCGAAAGCATTAAGGTTTCCAAAGGTCTTCGCCGTCTTTTTCCCTTCGGTGGAAGCCTGGCCGGTGCCGAGCAGAATGAGGAGATCTGCCGATGCGCCCGGCGCGAGACGGAAGTCGCTTTGCAGTGCGCCGCAGGTGTTGTCGGAAATCCCCGAACTCTGTGAGCAGACTCCATCAACAACGGCGTCGGGCGCATGAAACCCGCCGTAGCTGCCGATGAACGCTTCGCGGTCGCAGTCGTAGCCGGTCACCGTTGCCAGGCACTGGGTCATCCACCAATGCCGGGACTGGTCGCGATTTGCAAAATTTCCAGGATCTTCGGGCAGGTGAGCACAGGAACTCGCCGCGATGAACCCATCACGAAATTCCGCCTGGCCGATATATTGCGTGTATTGGAGGTTGAGCGTGTCGCTGATGAGGTTCCATTCGGTCGTGAACTCACAAAAGGCGAAGGCCCGCAGGACGCGCTCGGCACTCCCCGTGTTGGTCAGGCGCAGCCGCCAATATTCGAACGGGGCATCCAGAGGAATGAAGTAGCTGCTCTCCGACCGTATGCCCGAGTATTCGCTCTGGATGATAGCGTAGCCCGGCCCGAACCGGGTTTCAGTTTTATATTGATCGAGAGGCTTCCTCGTCGCCTGCCAGGCGGCGGACCAGAAATCACCGGACTCCATGTCCCGGATGTAAAACTGCCGCCCCGGCATATCCATGGGAATACTGTTGTAGCGGTGCCGGAGGATGCGTCCCTCGGCCGGCGATCGGGTGAACGAATACCCCCCCGCTCCCGCCGTGATGATCCCACCGTATTTCCTTGAGCCGAGGTAGTTGCTCCACGCGCGCGGCGTATCCGGCCGCTCAATCACGTATTCCCGGGCGTCCGCATCAAAATATCCGTAGCGCATGGCCTAGTGGTTTCGGTTCCGTTGAATGAGAGCCAAGCGCTGCTGCACGCACTCGGCCGATCGCAGCCCATCAGGTGGCGTGTTTTGGACATAGTCAAGGAGCCGGGCGATCGAACTGGTCGCCACATGCAGGCGGGTATCGGAGGAGGCGTAATAGATGAGGACGGTTCCATTTTTCCTGGCGACCCATCCGTTGCTGAAGACCACATTTGAGACGTCCCCGACGCGCTCGCCACCCTCAGGTGCAATGAAATAGCCTCCGGGTTTCGCAAGGATCTTCGTCGGATCATGCAGGTCGGTGAGAAACAAATAGAGCACGTAGCGCAAACCGGCAGCCGTGTTGCGAACGCCATGGGCAAGGTGGAGCCACCCCTCTTTGGTTTTGATCGGCGCCGGCCCCTGACCATTTTTGAGTTCGTTGACCGTGTGATAAACCCGCTTGTCGATGATGCGCTCTTTGCCGGTTGTTGCGTTCTCCATTGAGGAACAGAGTGCCCAGCCGATGCCGCCGCCGGAGCCGGCATCGATGAACCCATCCTGCGGGCGCGTGTAGAGGGCGTATTGACCGCCAACGAATTCCGGATGCAGAACGACGTTGCGCTGCTGGGCCGAGGGGGTCTTGATGTCGGGCAGGCGCTCCCAGGTTTTCAGATCCTTCGTGCGCACGAGCCCGCACTGGGCCACGGCGCTGGATTGGTCCGCAGGCTTGACCTTCGGGTCGCGGCGCTCGGTGCAGAAGAGGCCGTAAACCCATCCATCCTCATGCTTCACGAGGCGCATGTCGTAGATATTTGTGTCCGGGTCGGAGGTTTCAGGGATCACGCACGGCTCAGGCCAGAAGCGAAAGCCATCGATCCCATTCTTGGACTCAGCAAGGGCAAAGAAACTTTTTCGGTCGCACCCCTCGACACGCACGCAGACAACGATGCGGTTGTTCCACTCGATGGCTCCGGCATTCAAGGCCGCGTTGATGCCAAGGCGCTCCATCAGGAACGGGTTTGTCTTCTCATTGAGATCAAACCTCCATTCGAGCGGAACGTGGGCAGCAGTGATGACCGGATGTTTGAAGCGCTCGTAGATTCCATTATACCATGAGGAGTCGATGGAGTTTTTCCTTGTGAGCACCGCTTCGTGGGATTTGCGCAGGGCGGCAAGGTTTTTCTTAAAGGTGATGTTTTTCATGGTTCAATAAATAGAGATGGAAGGTCGGCCCAGATGGCATCTTGGTCGGCATTGAAGCGGGCCAGCTTGGCGTCGAATGCCGCCCAGTCCTCGTCGGAGAGGAACTCGTAGCTGTGTCCCCAGAAGTAGAAGACCGGAGAGTCGGAAGATTTCGCCAATTCGTAGCGGTCCCAAAAATCCATGGCAGCATGATGCCGGTCGGGCGCAAACGCCATCGAATCGGCGGGGGGAAAACACGGGGTCAGATTGCCGCAGGAGCGCGCATAGACGTGCCCTGCCTCCCTGACGACTTCGGCGACGGCCGGGTTTGAATCTCCGTAGGGATATGCGAATCCCAGAACCGGCTGCCCAAAGATGTCCTGCAATTCCTTGCGGGCATCGATCACCTCGCCCCGCCATTCTTCGAGCGAGATCTTTGTCGGCCAAGGATGGGTGGCGGAATGGTTGGCGATGGTGAACCCTTCGTAGGTGTCGGCCAATTCGCCCTTTGCCAATCGCCTGATGTCCTTGCAGTCCTTGTGCCGCCATGACGGGCCACGATCCTGGCCGTGAAGGCCCGGGTTGAGGTTGAAGCTTGCCGTGGCGCCTCGGGCACGAAGCATTTCACAGAGACGGATGTCATCCTCGATACCGTCATCCCAACACTGGACGATTTTGATCATAGGTTTGGCGTTTGGAATTTCGTAATTCCACGGCGGCGGTATTCGTCGTAAACGGCGAGCACGCGCGATCTGTTTTTTGATTTGTCATCGCCTTCCGTGTGATCGAACGCCCGCCAGGCCGCGTAAAGGGAATGCTGAAGCTCGTAGAATGTCAGGCGAGCGAGATCGTCGAGCGGTTTGTCGGTGAAATGGAGACCGTAGGACGGGCCGTCGGCTGGTTCGTCATAGATGGATTTTTCTGGCAGAGGAATCCCTTTGGTTGCGTTGGCGAGTTCGTCGAGCACGGCGCGTGTGGCGCTGATTTCATTCCGCACCCACTGGCGGTTGAACTCGCAGGGTTCTGCCGGCGGCGGCGGCCAGCGTCCGTCGGAATTCGCGGAGTTTGTGCAATGGAACCAGAACTTCGCGGTGAGTTCTGTGAACTGGTCCTTGTGAGTGCCTTCGGTGATCGGTTGGTATTTTTCCTTATACTCGCTGCGCAGTTCGGCGACGATCGGATCGAAATGTTTCGCCTCAGGGGTTCCTCCCCAGCAATCGGAATACGTGCGGTGCCATGCGTATCTGTCCTCGACGAAAAACGGCTCTTCCACGGGTGCGAATTCTTCGCAGCATTCCTTGAATGTCGCCAGTCCGCCAAGGTCAAGAATCCCACGGATCAGCGCATCCAACTTCTCCGGCGCGTCGGGCTTCACCTCGAACGAACGGCTGTAATCGCGGTAATACTTGACGTAGAAATAGCCGGTCGTGCCGCAGTATTCGGCGTCGTCAGCAATGATGACCGTCGCGCCGTCGTCCTTCGTGCCGCTCCAGTGCTTCACGTTCGCGAGGTAGTCTTCCAGTGAAACCTTCCCCATGAAATAGCCGACATACTTGCCAACGAGGCGGTCGCTGCGGCAAAGCCCGTGGAGCCCGGGGACGATGTCGCGGAACGGGCGGTGGAGGAACTTGCAGTCGGGGTCAAGGTCGAACCACGGCATGTGGCCACCCCAGTAGATGTCCGTGGCCCGGTTTTTCTCCACCCACGCGAATTCCTTGTCGTTGCAGGACATGTAGCTCTCAAAATCCAGCGTGAGGTATTTGGCACCGGCTTTCTTGAAGGCTCGTGGGACGTATTGCATCCACGTGCACTCCGGATTCCAGAAGCTTTCCGCGCGCATCCCGAGATGCTTTTCGTAAGCCCGTTGGGAAAATTCGCATGACCAGTATCCATCCTCCTCCGGGATATTCGCCATCACCGGATGAGCGTAGGGAGCGCCCATAAATTCGCACTGGCCGCTTTCGATCCCGCGGCGGAGTTTGGCGAGCACGTCCGGGCATTTTTCCGCCATGAGATCGATCGTGAACCCGCTGGCCTCGAAGACATATTTGGCCTCCAGGCCGACCTTGGCGTGGCCGTCAATGATCGTCTCGTAGCTGGCACGGATGACCTGCTCGTATTTGTGAGGCTCGAGGAAAGCGTAGTTGAGATTGGCGTGGTAGATGGCGACGTATTTCATGGGATTAAACGAGAACCTCGACCTGGTGTGTTCCGGAGCGCAGGTCGGGGAGGATGTTGCCCTGAACGGCGCTTCCGTTCAGGAGGATTTGTGTCGCGCCGGTTCCGCGGCCGGCGGAGTTGTCGAGCGTGATGTGGAAGACAGCCCCGCGAAAGGTGCGGGTCAGTTGAGCGTGCGGGAGGGCCTTCGGAAGGCAGGGAGAAATCAGGAGCCCGTCGTAGTGCCTGCGCGCTCCGAGAATCCCCTCGACGAGCAGCATCGTCATCCAGGCGCAAGTGCCTGTCCGCCACGGATACATCGCCCGACCGGGGTGCTCGGGGATGAGACTGTAGCAGTTCGTGAAAGAAAACGGCTCGGCTCCCGAATTGCTCACAGGATTCCACGGGCTTCCCGGAGCGACCTTCACAAATGTGCGCCAGGCCTCCTCCGCTCGACCAAGCAGACAGTCGGCCATGCCTTTGAATCCCGCCGCATGATTGTAGCAACCTCCATTCTCAGCGTAATACGGTCGCGATGCGGAAAACTTCCCAACCCTCTCGTCGAAGGTCGTAAATGGCGGCGAACTGATCGGGAACCCCATATCCGACTCGATCAACCGATCGACCGACTCCATGCAGAGCCGCGCCCGGTCGGCCGGAGCCGTCCCCGAGAGGACGGCCCAACTTTGCGTATTCACGAAGATTTTGCCCTCTGCGTTTGCGTCCGACCCAAGCGTATACCCTCCTTCACAAAATGTGCGTGCATACCATTTTCCGTCCCAAGCCACTTCGTTGAGGAGTTTGGAAAAATGAGCATGCCAGGACTCGCAATCAGCAGCGACATTGATATCCCCACGTCTCTTGGCGAGTTCGCCGACTTCCATTAGACCGAGGCAGAGCTGCTGGGTAACCATCACGCTTTCGCGGGCACCGGTTTTCTCCGAAGGTTCAAGCCCGTCATTCCAGTCTGCAAAGTGTTGGTCGCACAGACCGTGAGCCCCTGTATCCTTCACCAGAAACCGCATGGCCCGGAGCATGTGCTCCCAAACGGTTTCTTCCCGCGACTCGTCGCAAAAAGGAAGTCGCTCGTCCAGAAAGGCCATGTCCCCGCTTTCTTTGATGCACCAAGGCACGCAGTGCAGAAGCCAGGCGGGCATATCCGAATACTGATGACGGCTCCATGGGCGGAAGCTGTGCGGAAATGATCCGCCGATATACTGCGAGGAAATCGCGCGGCAAAGATTGTTGCGAGCCATCGGCCAGTCAAACATCGCGACGCCCATGTCGTTCTGAAGGTTGTCGCGAAATCCGCTCTTGTTGATTAGGTAGGAAACCATCTGCTTCTTCACGAAGCTGTTGATGAGACCATCGCGGTCCGGATTTCCTGTTTCCACTGAAAAGGAGGCCGCACGCCTGTTCTCCGTCGCGGTCTGCTCCACCAGCGCAGCGTCCACGGCGGCAGGAGATAATCGCGAGCGCAACCCCGCCACCTCAATTTCTTCACCTGCGCGTCCGATCAGAAAATCCGCCCGTGCAGTGGAGTGCGGAGCAATCTCCAATCGGACCTGCACAATGCCCGCGCAGTCGGGGCCCTGTCCCGGACGGTTGTCGGCATTCCATCCATGAAGAATTTTCGGATCCCCGATCGAATAGCTTTCACGGGTAAAATGATCCCGATATCCGGACGCCCCGGAATAGCCGTTCGAGGTGGTAACGAGGAATCCATTGAATCTCCATTCCGGCACCGAGCGGTCCCGGTTGTCGATGAAAACGCCTCCGAGGTCAGGCATGATGCGGGAGGCGTTGTCCTTCCAGACCGCGCCACCCTCAGCGTTTTTGCCGGTCAGTTGAAATAGGGCGTAGGCGAAAAGCGAAACTCTGCGGTGATTCACTCCAAGGTTTTCGAGAGTGACTTTCCAGACTTCACAAGCCTCGTGCTGCGGCACAAACACTGTCTCCGTGACACGCAGTTCCTGATATTCTCCCGAGATCTCGGTAAAGGCGGGATGAAAAATGCAGCGCTTCCTGGAAACCGCCGTGGCCACGGGATCTCCCCACGGAGTGAAACAGCGTCCGGTATCTTCATCGCGGATGAAGAGGTATTTTGCATCGTAGCCGATCAGATCACATGTATTCCCGGCGTCATCCCGGACGGTGATCGGCCCATCACCGAGGTTGGAACACTCGGAATAAATTTCCGCGTCACCCGGGTGGTTGTAGTGGACGTTCCTCCACTTGCGCGGGGGATCGGCGACCAACACGTATGTGCTGGTCACTTGATCAAAATATCCCGGAGAGAAGTTGTCATCCGCCATCCCCTATCTCAAATAATCGAATGCCAGCGGCAGAAAACAGGACAGATATGGGACAGGTCCACCGACCTTGACTTTCTGCACCAGAATGTCCCATAGACGCTTTGAACTAGACAGACGACCCTGCGAGCCGCGAAGCAGACCCCCCGCAGAGCTTCGTCTATGACGAGAGGCGCGGCATTGACCCCGACACGCTGGCCGATGAGTTGCGCAACGCCCCGGAATACGTGCCCGTGCCCGACTACGCCTTCGACTGCCACACGCGGCGAGGCAAGAGTATTGGGAAGACCAAGGCGGATTTCTTCTGGGCGGAGCAAGCGGCTCTGGTTCCGCTCCAGCAGGGGCTGTTTGATCACTTGGTTGATGGCTGAATGCTTGCTGACCAAAGCCCTGCATTTCGCACTGGCCACAATGAGCACATGCGGTGTTGCATGACTGACAGCCATGAGTTTCCCAATGTTCAGGAGTCCAATCATCCTGATTGCGGTCGTGGGGTCATGCGTTGCGGCTGAACCAACTTTCGAGAAGGATGTGCTGCCGGTATTCGCGGAGTCCTGCGTCTCATGCCACGGCCCGGAGAAACAGAAGGCCGGATTTCGTGCCGACCGGCTAGCCGAGTTCTTGGAGCCCGGCGGAAGGGGGCCCTGGGTGATTCCGGGCGACAGTGAAGCCAGCAAACTTGTGGGTCTTCTCTCGGGTGACATCAAACCCAAGAAGGAGGCGGACAAACATCAGCTGCCGTCCGCGCAAGTTCAGATGATACGGCTGTGGATTGATTCCGGTGCGGATTGAAGTCCGCGCCAAACGCTTCTTATGGGAGCCGGCAACTTGTGAGTTCCCGCGCCTGATAAACGAGCAAACGGGCCTTCGCAGGTTCGTGCCAAAAACCATGCCAACATGGAGGCCGACGCGGAAATGGAGCAAAAATATGGTGTGTCTTCAGTGATTTCACGTCGCGGGGGTCGGTTGGCACAAAATGGGGGTGAAGGCGAAAAGCATCACTCCAACAGCCAAGTCCGGTTAGACCGGACCGCGCGCGGCGAGCACTGCGCAGCAGGAAGGAAGGAGACTGTCATGATCGCCTATGAAAACGACGGCCCCGTGGCCACGGTGGATTGCGCCTATCCTGACGAGGGAGACTCGGAGCCGATGGTCACGAGGGACATGTGGACGGCCACCGCGCTGCACGACAAATGCCGGCAGCGGTTTGCCACCGTGCCCACTGACGCGAGTGGAGTGTTCAATTTTGGCGGGGTTGTGGGTAGCCTTGTTTGTCGGTCGTTGACGCCTCCAGAGGGGAGGGTTATTTTGCTAACCATGAGCACGGTCCAAGAAATCGAAAAAGCGATTGAGCATCTGCCCACCACCGATTTGTTCAAGCTTGGCGAGTGGTTCGACGAACGCCGTGAGCGGCTTTGGGACGATCGCATAGCCAGCGACGCAAAGAACGGCCGATTGGATTTCCTCATTGAGGAGGCACGCGCCGCAAAGAAGGCGGGCACCCTTCGTCCTTTCCCGTGAAGTCTTCCTGCACCCCGAGATTTTGGGGGTGCTATCAAGGGTTGCCCGCGGAGGTGCGCGAGTTGGCCACAAAGAGCTACCAACTTTGGCACGATAACCCACGTCATCCCTCGCTGAACTTCAAGCCGGTCGGCAGTGGAGTTTGGTCAGTCCGAGTTGGACGTAGCTACCGGGCATTGGGCCACGTTGAAGACGATGCGATTTCGTGGGTCTGGATTGGCCACCATTCGGAATACGACCGCTTGATTTGAGGGTGGGGGCTGAATCAGCCGGGTCTGAGCCTCGCCATTTCGATGGTGAATAATGCAAAAATCATAAGAAAGGCCCGTAAACCGCGCGAAACCTTGCCTGCGGCCCGACTCGCGGTAACGTCGTAAGTCGCATGGACTCGCAGACTTCCGAAAAATCGACGATGCCGGGTTGCCATTCGAATCCCGTTAGGGTCGCGTTCATCATCAACGACTTGCGGTGCGCAAGTTGACGATGATGACAAAACGATGACAAAAACATCGTTTTCCAAGCGTCCGCGGCGGGCTAAATCGGGTTCCTCGGTTCATCTGGTCCGCTCGGGTTCCGTCACCGTCAAGATCTACAACATCAACCGCCAAGTCGGGCGTTACTACTCGGTTTGCTGGTATGTCGGGCCGAAGAGGCACACGAAGAACTTCCACCGTTTTGACCGCGCCGAGGCCTACGCCCGCGCCCGGGCCGAGGAGCTGGCCGCTGGGCTGGTTCTGGGGCCGCAGATCACGGTGGCCCAAGCTCAGGACACCAAGGAGGCGCTGCGCCGGCTCGGGCCGGTTGGAACGCCCCTGCACGTGGTGGCCGGCGAATACGCTGACCTCAAGCGCACGATCGGCGAGCGTGGCACGTTGCGGCAGGCCGTGGAGTTCTACCTCCACAACTCGATCCGCCCGGACATGGAGCGCACGGTGTCGCAGGTGGTCGAGGAGTTCACGGCCTCGCGTCGGGCCAACGGCTGCTGCCAGCTCTACATCGACGACTGCCGGCTGCGGCTTGGGGCGTTTGGCCGGGCCTTTGCCATGCCAATCACGCACCTGCTGACCACGGACATGGAGCAGTGGCTCGGGCGGATTGCCGGGCTGACCTCCCGCAATGACGCGCGGCGGCTCATCATCACGATGTTCAACTGGGCGCGGCGGCGGGGGTATTTGCCGCGTGACCGCGAAACGGAGGCCAAGTGGCTCGAAAAGCCGCGGATCAAGCCCAAGCCAATCGCCATCTTCACGCCCGGTGAAATGCGCGAGTTGCTTGAGGCCTCGGAAGGGCAGGCGCGTCTCGGTTTGGCCATGGGGGCGTTCACCGGCATCCGCTCGGCCGAGTTGCTGCGGCTGCGCTGGGAAAACTTCAACTGGGAAGAGGGGGTCATCGATCTTGGCGTGGACCAGACCAAGACGGCCTCCCGCCGGCTGGTGCCCATCCACGAGGCCCTGAAAATCTGGATTAAGCCCTTCGTCAAGGAGTCCGGGCCAGTCTTCAAATACAGCCTGCCCGTCTGCCTGGCCGAAGCGTTCGGCACGGCGGCCAAGAAGGCGACCAAAGCGCGCCAGAAACTTGACCCTGATGCCCCGCCCCTGCGCTGGAAGATCAACGGCCTGCGCCACTCCTACGCCAGCTACCGCGTGGCAGAGACCGAGGATGTCGCTCAGGTGTCGCTGGAGATGGGGAATTCGCCCCAGAAGATCTTCAGCAACTACCGCAAGGTGGTGACCAAGGCGCGGGCCATGGAGTGGTTTTCCATCCTGCCGGGCGGTGAGGTCATGCCACCCTCAAATATGGACGGTGCCAAGATCATCGAGTTCCGCTCGGTGGCGTGATCCGCAGCGGGCGGGGCTGAGTTGACTTCGGCCCTGCCTGCATGGACACGCAAACTACAGCAATGGATCAAGACGCCCTCATGACTGAAAAGGAAATGGCCGCCTACCTGCGGATCAAGATGCGGCAACTCTACAACTGGAGAGTCGACGGGCTCATTCCCTACATCCGCATCGGCCGCGCCCTGCGCTACCGCAAATCGGCCGTGGATCACGCGCTGGCCCGGATGACCTTCGGCCCGCAGTAGCTGCTCCTCGTCGAGTAAGGTTGTTGCGCAACAACCTTTGCCTTACCCGATCAATCCCGCGAGGCGACCAGCCAGTCCACGGTGCGGGCGAGACCCTCGCGCAAGCTGGTGCGAGGCGAGTAGCCAAGAGCGGCCTTGGCGGCGGAGATGTCGGCCCAAGTTTCGGGCGGGTCGGCTGGTT
>JBGSSV010000177.1:0-12517 GCA_041736875.1 Chthoniobacterales bacterium
GGCCATTGAGCGTGGCGGTGCCGCGGACCATCTGGATCCACGCCCGGCGGCCTTGGGGCAGCAGGTAATGTAGGGAGTTTCCGGCTTCGAGGATGGAGGCGTAAACACTGACATCTTGCTGGAGAATGACGGATTCCTCCCGGCCTTCACCGCTGAGGATGGGACGCAGACGGTTGAGTTTTTCCGCCCGGCTGAACTGTTTTTCGGCATAGCCGGGATCCAACCCGTGCGCCCGGGGCTTGATCCAGATCTGCAGAAATCGTACAGGCTCATTGGGGGAGGGATTGAATTCACTGTGGGCGACGCCCCGTCCCGCCGTGATGTGCTGCACCCCGCCGGCCCGGACTATGCTGCCATGCCCGAGGCTGTCGCGGTGCTCCAGTGCACCCTCCACGACGTAGGAAAATATTTCCATATCGCGGTGCGGGTGGGTGGGGAATCCGCCACCGCCGGCAACGATATCGTCGTTGAGAACCCGCAGGGGGCCGAACTCCACATGGCGTGGGTCCTGGTATTCACCAAAAGAGAAGGTGTGGTGACTGTCGAGCCATCCGAAGTCGGAATGGCCCCGTTCATGGGATTTTCGAAGGGTGATCACAGGATTTGAACAGAAGGAAACAAAGTTAACAAAGCCATGGGATAGGGTTCTTATGAGAGAGCGTGTACGAATTGATCCGCTTCCCGTTTGGCGGTTTCTAGCGCGGTGGCCCGGGCTGCATCCGGGGCAAGGGTGGGTTCGACCAGGATGGGCGTGACATCGGTCACCCCGATGAAGCCGAGGAGTTGGGCCACGGTTTTGGTTTGCAGGTCGTAGGCTTCGGCGCCGCTTCCCACACCGTAGGCCCCGCCCCGCGCGTAAACCACCGCCGCTTTTTTCCCGGTGACCAATCCGGTGTAGCCGGACGCCGGTGAAAAGCTGAAGGTCATGCCCGGTTGGATGATGAGGTCGAAGTAGTGCTTGAGAATGTAGGGGATACTGAAGTTCCACATCGGGGTGGAAATCAGAAGGACATCGGCCGACTTGAACTGGTCCGCCAAGGCGGTGATCCGATCCCAGGCGGCTTTTTCTTCCGGACGGTGGGGCTGCCCGTGGAGAATGGCATACTTGGCGTCGATCAAAGCGCCGTCGAATGCGGGTAGGTCGGCCGACCAGAGGTCGAGGGTATCCACGGTTCCATGGGGGTTTTTCCGGGCCCAGGTTTCCACCAAGTGGCGGGCCACCGCGAGGGAGTGGGATCGTTCTTTGCGGGGGGAGGCTTCGATATGGAGGATTTTTTTCATTTTTTTGGTTTTGTCTATTTGAGGTTTATTGCTTGATATCAAGATAAATGGGTAAGTTAGGGGTTTGTGATGCGGTGGATCAAAGGAGGTTGTAGGCCAGACCTTGCTCGGAGTCTGGAGAGTGATCATCGGACGGTGGAGCGGGAGGCTGGGTGGCAGCCAAGTGGGCGGCGTGATGTCCGACCTTTTTCAACAAGCCATGGAGCTGGAAGCATTCGTCAGATGAAAGAACGGCGGCCCATGCATTGAGACGCTGGGCATGATGGGCAAAAGCATCTTCGATCAGGGACCGTCCTTTCGAGGTCAATGCGACCAGCGTAACCCGGCCATCAACGTCCGAGGCGATCCGAAGAACCAGTTGCCGGCGTTCCAGCCGATCGATGGCTGTGGACATGGAGCCGCTCGTCAGCAGGACCTTCTTCGCGATGGTATTCACGGGGAGAGGACCCTTGTGCAGGAGCACTTCCAAAGCGGCAAAGTCCGAGCGGGCCAGGCCGGTCGCGGCAATCGAGGTCCGGTCATGGGCTTCGATGGCATGCCAGGCCTTCCACAAAACCAAAAAAAGCTTCGCCCCGTTCGGAGATTGAGTATTTAACATGACATCAAGATATAATGTTATGGCTTAATGTCAAGTGATATTATCTTCATGTGAAGATAAAAATGTTATGTGTAGCCACGAACGTGAGTTCTTGGTGAGCATTGGTCCACGAACTCCGGCCTTCGCCAAGGCTTCGGCCCGGCGCGCACGTTCGTGGCTACAGGAGATAGTCGTTCGAATCTTTGGGCGGAGATCGATGGGACTGGAGGCAATCTTTGGTAGACACTTCGCTCACGCGAAGGGAGTGGGCGGAGATGGATGGGCCGGGAGGCAATCTTTGATAATCGCTTCGCTGTCGCGAAGGGGTGGGCGGAGATGGATTCGAACCATCGAAGGCAAAGCCAGCAGATTTACAGTCTGCCCCGTTTGGCCACTCCGGAACCTGCCCGAAAATTGCTGCGCCGTCCGGCTTTAGGACGCGACGCGAGGTTCGATGACTATGCGTTTTATGACGACTTTTTCCAGCGGAAAGTTGTTCCGGTCGGTGCGGGTGCGGCTGATCTGCTCCAAATACTCGAGTCCTTCGAGCACGCGGCCGAAGACGGTGTATTGGCCATTGAGGGCGGGGACGGGCTTGAGGGTGACGTAAAATTGGCTGCCGTTGGATACGCGAGCCGGGTTGATCTTGTCGTCCAAGCGGGACATGGCGACCGATCCCTTGACGTGGGGCAGACGGATTTCCGCCGGGACGGTCCAGCCCGGGCCGCCCGTGCCGGTGCGGTCGTTCGGGCCGCGCTTGCTGTAGGGGTCACCGGTCTGGACGAGGCTCCCGGGGAAGGCGCGGTGGAATTGCATGCCGCGGTAATATTTGGTCCGCGCGAGTTCCTTGAAGTTTGCCGCATGCAGCGGGGCCGCCTCGTCGTAAAGTCCGATGACGACGCGTTTGAGTTCCTTGTCCTTGCCGACCTTGATGTCCATGACGACAACCTCGGGCCCGAGTTGCTGGGCTTGCGCGGCGATGGTTCCGAGGACGAGCGAGAAAACGGCAAGGAGGGCGGGAGCGAGGCGGGCGGTCATAAAGGGATACGGTTGGCCATTGGTCGGCGGGAGGGAAGGAGAAAAGTGTCGGCGGGAGGAATTTTTGCCGGGGCCGTGGCCCGCCGGGGCGGGGAGGAAAAGGGTTGCCGGTGTGGTGGGGACGGGTCAGCCTGAGTTTGCTATGAAAACCCTCCTTATACCCGTTGTGGCCTCCGTGGCTCTCGCTGCGCTGGCCGGATGTGATAAAACAGCCAAAGACACCCAGGCCGCGGCGGAACAGGCGACCAAAGATGTCCAAGCGGCTGCCGCCAAGGCGAGCGAGGCGGCAGTCAGGGCCACGGAACAAGCCACGGCCGTGAGCGAAGGTGCTTGGGACAAGAGCAAGGACGCGACCAAGGATGCCGTCACCGGGATGACCGAAGCGGTCGGCACGGCCGCGACGAGCACGGGCCATGCCGTGTCGGAGGTGGCGACCGATGCCTTCGAGGCCGGCAAGATGTCCCTCGATACCGCCGGCCACACGGCGGACCATGCGGCGACCGGACTCCTCGACGCGACCAAGGATGCTGGCCATGACGTGCTCAAAGCCGGAGAGAAGGGCATCGAGGCAGTGGAAAAGAAAATGGAGTAACATCCCGGAGCCGGGGACCGAGGATGCGTGCGCTGGTGCCGTCGGACAGTCGTCCGTCGGCAGCCCCGCCCATCTTTTGACGTTGTTTCCTGATCGGGGCGGCGGTTTCTTTTGGTCGCAAGCCTGATGGAGGGCGGGCATGATGGCGCTCATGCGAAAGGTTTTCGTTATGCTGGTGCTGACCGCGCTTTTGACCGGCTGCGGCGGGGGCGGATACCGGGGCTACAAGACGGCGCCCTACACGATCCGCGGCGTGCGCTACGAACCGATGCAGCCGCGCGAGGCCGTCGGCTATGTGGAGGAGGGGGTCGCGTCGCACTACAAGCACGGGTTCCTGATTTTTCCCGGCCAGACGGCGCTGGGGGAAAAAATTTACGCGTGGAGCAAGGGCGCGGCGCACAAAACACTCCCTCTGCCCAGCAAAGTGCGGGTGACCAATCTCGAGAACGGCAAGAGTGTCGTCGTGCGGGTCAATGACCGCGGGCCCTTCATCGAGGGGCGCGTCATCGATGTGACGGCCAATGTCGCGAAGAAACTCGGCTTCTACGAAAAGGGCCTGGCCCGCGTGCGTGTCGAGGTGCTCAGCGTGGGCGACGGACGGTATCGAGTGCGCTGAGGCGCGCGGGGTCGGGCTGCCTGGGTCGTTACGCGCCGCCGGGGGCTGAGGAGTCGAGGCGGCGCAGGTAGCCGAGGGAATAGATGCCCGTGTTGTGTCCATCCGCCCACTTCGGTTGGAACCCGTAGCCGCCGACCAGTTCGTAGGATTCGAGCAGGAAACTCGCGTCGGTGTGTTTGGGCTGCGGTCTTTCGCCGCGGCCGAGCACATCGGGCTCGCCGTTGCAGACCGCGCAGGGACAGGCTTTGCGCAGGTCCTCGAAACCGAGGTAGGTCTCGTGGCCGTCGCTCCACGCGATGGCCAACTCGCGGCCGATGATTTGCAGGTTGGTGATTTGCGGAATCATGGGGTGGTTGTGACCGGTGGACGTGAGCCGAAGATGGAACTGCCGATGCGCACGAGGGTCGCGCCTTCCTCGATGGCCGGCTCGAAATCGCCGCTCATGCCCATGGACAGCTCGGGCAGGGGCAGGCCGAGGGTTTGCTGCAGATCGTCGCGCAGGCAGCGCAGCGCGTGAAAAACGGGCCGCGCTTCCTCCGGGTTCTCGCTGTAGGGCGCCATGGTCATGAGTCCGCGCAAGCGAAGGTGGGGGAGGGCGGCGAGCCCGGGCAGGGCGGAGGCAAGCAGCGCCGGGCTGAAGCCGTGTTTGGTCGTCTCGCCGGAGACGTTCACCTCAAGCAGTCCGGACACCGGGGTCCCGGCTTCGCCCGCGATGCGGTTCAGGCCCTCGGCCAAGCCGGCCGTGTCGATGCTGTGGAACATGGTGAAAAGCGGAAGGGCCTGACGGATTTTGTTTTTCTGCAGGTGGCCGATGAAATGCCACTCGAGCCCGGGCGGGCACGCCGGGATCTTTTCCCGCGCCTCCTGCACGCGGCTCTCGCCGAAAACCCGTTGCCCCGCCGCGGCGGCGGCGATGACGGCCTCGGCCGTATGCGTCTTCGACACGGCGACCAGCCGCACCGTGTCCGGCGCGCGACCAGAGCGCTCCGCCGCTGCCACGATGCGGGCGCGGATCGTGGCGAGATTCGGGGGCGGCAAGCTCATTAGATTTGCTTATAGCGTAGTGGAGTGCGATAAGTGTGGCTCATACGTTGCGCCCGTGCAGATCTCGTTGTTCAGAGTATTCCGTGATTTGGCGGAAACCGCCAGTTTTTCAGAGGCGGCCCGTCGCGGCTCCATCACCCAAAGTGCGGTCAGCCAGCAGATCAAGGCGCTGGAGTCGCGCTTCGGGGTGAGGCTGATCGAGCGGGGGAAGAAGAATTTTTCCATCACGCCCGAGGGTCAGATTTTTTTGGGTGCGGCCCGGGAGATCCTTGCCGTGGTGGACGGCCTCGACGGACGGTTGCGTGAGATGCGGGAGGTGGTCGGTGGCGACCTGCGGCTCGCGGCGGTGTTGAGTGTCGGTCTGCACGAGCTGCCGCCCTACACGCGGCAATTCACCCAGCAGTATCCGCAGGTCAAGATTCACACCGACTATTTGCGGTCATCCGAGGTTTATGCCGCAGTGCTGGAAGGGGCGGCGGACGCGGGTTTGGTGGCTTATCCGGTGGCCCGTCGCGGGCTGCAAGCCGAGGTGCTGTGGCGCGATCGTCTCGTGCTGGTTTGCAGCCCCTCGCACCGGCTCGCCCGGCGTCCACGGGTGCCTTTGGCCGATTTGGCCGAGGAGAAGTTCATCGCTTTCCAGGCGGACCTGCCCACGCGCAAGGCTCTGGACCGGGCGATGCGTCTGGCCAAGGTCAACATCCACCCGGAACGCGAGTTCGACAACATCGAGATGGTCAAGCGCTCGGTCGAGATCGATGGTGCGGTCTCGATCCTCCCGGAGACCGCGCTGGTCAACGAACGCCGGGCCGGTTCGCTCATTCCCGTGGAGATTGCCTCCGCCGACATGTGGCGTCCGGTCGGGGTCATCATGCGCCGCAACCGTGCCGGCTCCCTCGCCCTGCGGATTTTTCTCGATCTTCTGCGCAGCGGCCAGAGCCGCGCCGCTCTTGCCAAGGCCTGACGCATGACCGATTAGTGTCGCCCTAACCCGCCCGATTCCATGAGACCTGTCTTTTGTCTTTTTAGCGGCGCCGTGCTGCTAGTCAGCGCTTGTGCGCAGATGACTTCCGCCCCATCCGCCGCCCCGAGTCCGGCGGCAGATCCCGCCCTGGCGGCTCCGTCGATCAGCATCACCGCGCCGGCCGCCCCTGGTGAACGGCCTTCCCGCGCTCCGGCCAGCTACAACTCGGTCCACACCTCGAAGCCGGTTCTGGCTCTGACCTTCGACGACGGCCCGCATCCCGAGTTGACCCCGCGCCTGCTCGACATCCTCCGCGCCGAGGGAGTGCGCGCGACGTTTTATGTCGTGGGCAAGAACGTCGAGGCCTATCCGGACATCGCGCGCCGGATCGTGGCCGAGGGCCACGAGATTGCGAACCATTCATGGAGTCATCCGGCCCTCCCCGGGCTGGGGTCGGCCCGTCTCAACCAGGAGTTGGAGGGGACCAGCGCGGTCATCGAGCGCGTGACCGGTCGGCGCCCGAGCAACATGCGTCCGCCCTACGGTGCGCTCAACGAACGCGTGCGCCGGACCATTCTCAACGATCACAAGATGGACATCATTCTCTGGTCGGTTGATCCGCTTGACTGGAAGCGTCCCGGCGCGGCGGTCGTGACGCAGAGGCTGGTCGAGGGAGCGCAGCCCGGCGCAATCATGCTCGCCCATGATATCCACCCTGGAACGATCGAGGCCGTGCCGGGAACCATCGCGCAACTGAAAGCCAAAGGCTACGGGTTCGTCACGGTGAGCCAGTTGCTGGCCATGCGAGAGCCCATGCCCCCGCCGACGCCGGCCAAGCCGGTCCCGACGGCGGCTCCTCCGGTGGGTGCGCAGGCGGCGGCTCGTTGATCAGACCAGCCACGCCGCCAGCGCGGCCACCAGCACCGTGCCGCCGAGGATGAGTGCGATGGGACGTCGGAGGGAAGGTGCGCCGAGCCCGAGAGCGAGTGCGGCCTTGAGCAGCGAGTTCGCCCCGGTGGCGATGAGGACGCCGCGGGCCGCTTCGCTGGTTGCGATGTTCCCCGACGCCTGCAACTGCGAGAGCGACAGAGCAATGGCGTCGAGGTCGGTCAAACCCGAGAGGAAGCTGACCCAAAAGACGCCTGCCCCGCCGAAGACATCATTCGCCCACCGCACAAGCAGGACCACGAGCGCGTAAAGAATGGCGAACTGGATGGCGACCCGCAGGCTCAGCGGGTTGGGAACCCCGCGGGTTTCCCCGGCCGGCAGGGGCTCGCGGGCGAAACGCCGCCAACTCCACAGAGCGAAAAGCAGGCCCGGCACCGCGACGAGCGCCAGCCACGGGGCCACGGCGGCAAGGAGCGGTCGGCTGACGGCACCGACCAGCACGGCGACGCGCGCGAGCATGACGGTGCAGGCCAGCACGACGGCGAGGGCACAGACTTGACTGCTGGCCGGAAAAGCGCGGCTGCGTCGACTCATGGCCAGCGTGGTGGCGGTGCTCGATGCCAGTCCACCAAGCAAACCGGTGACGGCCACGCCACGGTTCTCACCCAAGACACGAACGGCCACATAGCCGACGAAACCCAGCCCGGAAACCAGCACGACCATCAGCCATATCGAGAACGGGTTGAATGCCCCGTAAGGCCCGAGCGGTCGGTCGGGAACGAGGGGAAGCACGATGCCGGTGACGGCGGCGAACTGGAGCGCCTGATAGACGTCGGTGCGGGAAAATTTTTGCGACAGCCTGTGCAGGGGATCCTTCGAGGCGAGCAGCAGGAGGACGGAAACGGCCAGCACCACGGCCGTCTTGCTCTGCCCGAAGAAAACCAGTCCACCCATCAGGTAGGTCAACAAACCGACCGCTCCGGTGGTCAGCCCGAGGCCTTCGTCCTCGCCGGGCCGCCGGCCGATGAAGAGCGAGAGGAAAACAACCATGCCGGCAAACCCCGCGAGGAAAAACCAAGGCTGTTGTTCGCGGGAAAAATACGCGCAGAGCGTGCCGATGGCCGCCCAGAGCGCGAAAGTGCGGGCCCCGGCAATGCTGTCCGCCGGTCGGTTCGCCCGTTCCTCGCTCCACTGGCGCTCCAGCCCGAGGAGGGCGCCGAGCGATGCACTGACCAGCAGGGCCTTGAGCAGCTCCGGCATAGGATCATTCTACCGCGCGCGCGGCCGTGCGCCAGCTTGCGCGTGCTCCGGTCTACACCCCGGCATCGACCGGCGCGGGTCGTCGACGCGGCGGGTGCTGGGGCACGGGCGGTGTGGGGGCGGGCAGATTGCCTCCGCCGTCACCACCCTCGCGTTCGTGCGGATCGAAGAAGTGGTCCCACGCGATGAAGATCGCCTTCGAGTGGCGGACGAAGAGAAGGTTGAAGGTCACGACCGGTCCGACCACCGCGGCAATCAACGTCCAGACGGGCCAGTCGAAGAACCATTCGAAGGCGCCGTAGAGCAGGAGGCCGAGTAGCGCGGTAATGCCGTAGTTGATCGCCCAGATCGAGAGCAGGAAGTAGCCCGGCTCCCGATCATACGGGTAGCCGCAACGCGGGCAGCCATCGAGCGGGGTGAACCAGTCGTGCAGCGTGCGGGTGCGGGCGAGGGACGGAAAAATCGGGGTTTGCCCGCAGACCGGGCAGCGGAGGAGCAAAGCGCGCCAAAGGTAGGCACGCGCCCGGGCCCACGTGAGGTCATCCGTCACAGCCGCATTATGCCAGAAGTCCGCCGCGAAGGGGATGCGACAAGGACGTTCAGGCCGCGCGCTTCTGCAGCCCGGCCACGAATCCGGCCATGCGCTCCATGGCGATCTTGATCTGCTCGAGCGATGTGGCGTAGCTGCAGCGGACAAAACCCTCGCCCGAGGGACCGAAGGCGGGACCGGGCACGACGGCCACCTTTTGCTCCTCCAGCAGGCGGAGGGAAAATTCGCGGCTGGTCAGACCGGTCGAGCGGATCTCGGGAAAAACATAGAACGCCCCGCGGGGGACCGGGCAGCGCAGGCCCATATCATTGAGCGCGGCGGCGATGTAGTTGCGGCGCAGCTCGTATTTCTCGTGCATGTGCTTCACGGCGGGCTCGCCGTGCTCGAGGGCTTCGATCGCGGCATCTTGGCCCATGATCGGCGCGCAGAGGATGGCGTATTGATGGATCTTCATCATCGCCTCGACCAGCGGGGCCGGCGCGCAGGCGTAGCCGATGCGGAAACCGGTCATGGCCCATCCCTTGGAGAGCCCATGGAGGAAAACCGTGCGTTCCCGCATCCCGGGCAGCGAAGCGATCGAGACATGCTCCGCGTCGTCGTAGGTCAACTCGGCGTAGATTTCGTCCGAGAGCACAATCAGGTCGTGGCGGCGGCAGACCTCGGCGATGGCCTCAAGCTCCTGACGCGGCATCGTCCCCCCGGTCGGGTTGGTCGGGAAATTGAGCAGCAGGATCTTCGACTTCGGCGTGATGCGCTTCTCCAACTCGTCGGCCCGCAGCATGAACCGATCCTGCTCGCGGACCGGCACGGCGACGGGCACGCCATGGGCGAGGGTCACGCTCGGGGCGTAGCTCACGTAGCAGGGTTCGTGGTAGAGCACCTCGTCGCCGGGATTGAGCAGGGCGCGCAGGGCGATGTCGATGGCCTCGGAGACGCCGACCGAAACCAAGATCTCGGAGGGGGCGTGGTAATCCACCCCGAAGTGCCGACCGACGTAGCTGGAGATGGCCTCGCGAAGGCGCGGCAGGCCGAGGTTCGAGGTGTAGCCGGTGCGACCCTTCTCGAGGGAAAAAAGCGCGGCCTCGCGGATGTGCCACGGCGTGGCGAAATCGGGTTCGCCGATGCCCAGCGAGATGACGTCGTGCATCGACTGCACCACCTCGAAAAAGTCGCGGATGCCCGAACGCGGGATATCGCGCACGTGCGCGGCAATTTTGTCGTTCATCGCGGCGGTCAGGGACTGACGGGCAGGCGGTCGTCGGGTGTCTCGCCCACGAGCAGGGCACCGTTTTCCTTGTAGCTCTTGAGCCGGAAGTGCGTGGCCGTGGAAATGACCGGTTCGAGGGTGCTGAGTTTTTCCGAGACGAAACTGGCCACTTCGCGGAGGCTTCCGCCCTGAACAACGACCATGAGGTCGTAGCCGCCGCTCATCAGGTAGCAACTGACCACCTGGTCGAACTTGGCGATGCGCTGGGCGATGCGGTCGAAACCGCCGCCGCGCTCGGGGGTGATGCGCACCTCGATCATGGCGGTGACGGTGTTCTTGTCGAACCGCTCCTTGTCCACGATGGCTTGGTAGCCGCGGATCACGCCCTCTTGTTCCAGCCCGGCGATGCGCTGGTTGACCTCCTGGACCGAAAGGTTGAGCTGCCGCGCGAGTTCCTCGCGCGGGGCAGTGGAGTCTTGTTGCAGGAGGCGGAGCAGAGTTTCCATACGGGCAGTCGGTGAGTATGGGCGGAGAGCGGCCCCGTGGCAAGATGGAGGAGGGCTTGCCAAGAGGTGCGTTTGGCCGGTATTTTGCCCCTCCGTTCGCCGACGTAGCTCAGTTGGTAGAGCAGCTGATTCGTAATCAGCAGGTCACGGGTTCGAGTCCCGTCGTCGGCTCTCCTCAGCCTTCATGAAGCATGCATCGGCGGCTTCTTGGTCGCAGTTGAAGGAGGCTCAGCCTGGCGTGTGGCTATGTCCGGTTCGGGCGCGGATGTTGATCCAATCAAAGCCAGCGGTGCGTCGTGGTCGAGATGCGCGGCGCACACGCTGAACAGTTCCGCCTCAGTCGACACCCGGCGCATCGCGTGCAGGAAGGTGCCGGTCGGTTCCACGCCGGGGCCGAGAAAGTTGAGGTATTTTTTCATTTTCTGCACCTGACGCGACTCGTCGCTTTCCGGTGGAAAGGTCGCATCGTAAAGCGCGCGCACGTAGGCCAGCACGTCTCTCCCGGTCGGCAGAGCCGGCTCCCCGCCACGTTCCTGCGCGCGAATCTGCGCGAAGATCCAAGGGTTGCGAATGGCCCCGCGGCCAATCATCAGTCCGCGCGCACCCGTAGTCGACACCACGTGGCGCGCCGTCGCGGGCGAGTCGATATTGCCGTTGGCCAGCACCGGGCAACGCAGGGCTGCCGCCGCCCGGGCGATGAAATCGTAATGCACCTCCGAGCGATACATCTCCAGCACCGTGCGCCCGTGCACAGTGAGCAGATCGAGTGAATGCCGGGCGAAGACCGAGAGCAATTCATCGAACGCCGCCGGCGAGTCGAAACCCAGTCGTGTCTTCACCGTAAAGGGCCCCCGCACCGCACCGCGCAGGGTGCCGAGAATGCGGTCGATGCGCGCGAGATCGCGCAGCAAGCCTCCGCCTGCGCATTTGCGGTAAACCACCGGGGCGGGGCAGCCGAGATTCAGATCCACCGCAGCCACCGGATGCTGCTCCAATTCGCGCGCGGCCCGGGCGAGGGCACACGGATCGTTGCCGATGAGTTGACCGATGGCCGGACGGCCCGTGGGGTTTTCCGTGATGGATCGCAGCACTTTCCGGTCCAGTTGCGACGTCTCGGTCACGCGGAAGTATTCCGTGTAATACACATCGGCCCCGCCATAGCCGGCGATCAGCCGCCAGAATGCCCAGTCGGTCACATCCTGCATCGGCGCGAGCGCCAGCACGGCGCCCGGCTGGGCGAGCAATGTGGCCAGACTCGTCATGGCGACAGAAGATCCAACGCGCCGCGCGCGGCCAGGCCACCGGTGACGAACGCTCCCTGCATCAAGTATCCGCCGGTCGGTGCTTCCCAATCGATCATCTCGCCGGCGACAAACACCCCGGGCAGCCGCCGCAGCATCAGGTGCGCATCCAGTTCGGGCCACGGCACGCCCCCCGCCGAGGAGATGGCTTCGGCCAGCGGACGCGGACCGCCCAGGCTTACACGGCAGTCCTTCACCTGCGCGGCCAGCGCTTCAACCGTGCCGACGGGGGGAGTCGTGCGCAGAATCGCCAGAGCCGCCGCGCCCAAACGCCAGCGTTCGCCTGCCTCGTTGGTCAGCGCATCCCATCGGGATGTCCAGTCCACCCTTTGGCTCACCGTGCCGAACCGCGCGATCAGGCGTGCGACGGTCACCCCGGGCTTGAGATCAATCCTGATCTCCGGCCGCGGCATGTTGCGCAATGCGGCCCCCAAGGCATAAATCGCCCCGCCCTCGAGACCGTAGGAGGTGAGCATGAGTTCACCCGCAGCCTCCTCATCGTGGGCCAGGGCTACGACGTTCTTCAACGGCGTCCCGGCGAGGTCGATCACCTCGGCCGGCCACTCGACCGTCCACCCGCAGTTCGCGGGTTGCAGCGCGGCGACCTCAATCCCGGCGTTGCGCAGGTCATCGACCCATGCGCCGTCCGAACCGGTCTCCGGCCACGACCCCCCTCCCAGCGCCAGCAGGGCCGCC
>JBGSSV010000006.1:0-11410 GCA_041736875.1 Chthoniobacterales bacterium
GTGAAGGAGGCGGGCGCGCTCGCGCAACACCCGAAGCTCGCCACGCTCTACCTCTGGATGGAAACCGTGCAGGCCACCGCCATCGCCGGGCAAACCACCTTCCCGCCAGCCCCCCACACCTTCGAGGAAGTTATCTCCGAATGAGCGACGACCACAACAACCACGGCGAGCGTATCGCGGGCTTGGAAGCAGGCCAGCGTGCTTTGCAGCAAAGCATCAAAGACCTCGCAGAGATCGTTGCCGATCAAGCCAGTGCCGCAGCAAACGAGCATCGTCAGACGAGGGCGGAAATTACCATGCTTGGCGACAAGATGGCGGCGGTAGGCAAACCAAATTGGAATGTGGTTGTCAGTGGTGTCGGCATTGTGCTTCTCATCATCGGTGCGTTGTTCGCGCCCACTCAGTTGCAACTTTCCGAAATCAAAGGCAACCAAAACCAAATCACTCAAGACCTTCGCCAGCACCGCGAACTCCCAGTGCATCCCGTGGCCGCAGCGGTCTTGGAAGAGCGGGAAACCATCGAGAAACTTCGCTTCGCAGCGGTGGAGCAACAACTCGCAGCGCAGCGCGAAGTTCTTGAACTGAAGATCAAAATCGCCAACGCGAATGGACAGCCCATCACCTTTTAACAACCAACCCAAAAAAATACCATGAAAGCAATGCTCGCAAAAATACTCGGAGTCAGCCAATCGGTCTTGACGTTTTTCCTCCCACTCATGCGCGATGCCCTCGCCAGCGGCCTTTCTACCCTGCTTCCGCTCGCGCTCGACATTGTGCGCGACCTTGCCACCAGCAACAAATCCAATTCTGAAAAGCGGGACTTTGCCATCGACCAACTGAAAAAAGCCGCTATCGCCAACGGCATTTCGGCTGGTGAAAACCTCATCCGCAGCACGGTGGAAGCCGCTGTCGCTAACCTCAAAAGCAAATGAAAAAGTGGTTCATGAAATTTGCGATGTCGAAGGCAGGCATCGTTGTCATCCCCGTATTGACGGCGGCAATCGCTGGCGCTCTCTCCAAATACGTTCCGCCCGAATACGCAAGTCAGGTGAAAGCCGATGAACTGGCCGGATGGGTGTGGGGTGTTGTTTTGGCACTCATTTCCGGCTACGCCCTCAAACAACAAGGGGATGGCGTGGTGAAGATTCAAGCCGCCATGGACATGACACCCGTGGTTGGGGAGGTGTCACAAGACCGATATGCGGGGCCGAAGCTTTACGCCGAAGTGCGCCGCGCAATCGCCGTTGCTGAAAGCAAATGAAAACCCACGCAGCCATCCTCGCCGCCGCCGTGGCAAAGGTTGCCACGATGATTCCGTGGCTTGACCTGTCTTCCATTGATGCCGTTGCTATCGCTGCTGCCGTGGCAGGGACGCTCGTTTCGATCATCGTCGGCACGCTGAACGGACTGACGACCAAGTTGCTCAAGCAGGGGACGGCAGAGATGCAGGCCACGCTGAACCGGGTTCTCAAGCTTCCCGTCGTGCAAGCCGACCCGCTATCGGTGGACGGCGTGGCCGGAGTGATCAGCAACAATGGCGCCCGGTCCATCGTCAACACAGTCCTCGAACTTCTTGGAAAAAAACCGTGACATGCTCGCCGCCGCTGCTGCCCAGGCTTGCGCCCATTGGCCAAGCGCCGAGATCGCCGATCTCATCGTGCGGCTCAAGGCGGTGCTGGACGAGCGGAGCAGGCACAGCGCGGAGGGCGGCGGCATCGCCGACGAGATAGCATCGCACCCACGAAGAACCCATGAAGATCCGTCCTGACCACTGGCTCGAAGGCGTCGCCCGAAGCTTCTTCCCTGGCGGAAACGAAATGAAGGTGCGGCGGGCCGTCGTCGTTCATTTCACGGATGGCGCAACCGCCGCGAGCAGTGTCTCGTGGTGGCGCAATCCCAAGGCGGGCGGTGCGCTGGCGCATGTGATCATCGACCGCGATGGCACGATCACGCAATGCCGCCCGTTCAACCGGACATGCGGCCACGCTGGAAAATCGCGCTGGCGTGACCCGAAGACGGGCGTGATCTACTACGGCCTGAACTCGTGCAGCATCGGCATCGAGCTGGCCAATGGCGGCTGCAATGAGCCGGGGCCGGATGGATGGGATTGGGCGGTGAAACAGCCGTGGTTCCAGTCTGTGAACGCCAGGCACCGGAATGGTGGCGCAGAGACGGCATGGGAGGTCTTTTACCCGCCGCAGGTCGCCGCCTGCGAGGCTGTGGCCAAGGCGCTGGTCGCCCGCTACAACCTCGATGATGTGACGGGCCACGATTGCATCGCGCCTGAAAGGAAAATTGATCCCGGTCCCGCCTTCGACATGGCGGCGTTGCGGAAGGCGTGCGGTTTTACGGGCTTACCGGTTGTTCATCGGAAGTAGGACGCATGCAGATGGAACTCCACGGGCGCACGCTTGATATTTCCCGCGAGGGCGTCCAGACGCTTCGCGTGGTTTACTACGTAGAAACTCTGGAGGGCGTAGACAACGTGCCAAAGACCACGACGGGCACGGGCGGTGGAGGGTTGGACCTGGTGGGCATCTCGGCGAAGCAAGCCGAGGAAGGCGCGCAGTATGTGGTAACTGCGACGTATGAGGGCATGGCGTCGAAGGGGCTGGTGAACAAAACGTATTCCTGGTCGCCGTCCGAATCACAGGACGCGATCGAGACCAATCCGAATTTTTGGGAGATTGTGAGGCAATTCAGCGGCTACGAGCAGGAGCCGGGCTCGGGCGACTGGAACATGTGGCCGGACATCAAGGGCAAGAAGGGAGGCTCGACCAAGAACCCCATGGTGGGGGTGGATTCATTTCTCTCGGTGGGTGGGGAGTGGAAGGAAACGGAGGTGGTGGAAGAAATCCCCGGCGACGTTTGGGATGACATGTGGTCCATGGTGGAGAGTGTGCCAGGTGGATTGCCCACGCCTTCATCACGGCAGTGGTTGGTGCTGCCACCCATCGTCGAACAGCGGGGCGCATGCTATACGATTTCCCGGCGCTGGAAGCTGACCGGTGAAATGGATGAGGCCAAGCTCGAGCTGGCCCGGCTGATCTACCGGCCGCTAAAATAATGGTGCGGGAAAGATGCCCGCGCACCTATCACCGGGCGCGGTAAACGGTCCAGCCGCTGGCGCTGCGCATGATGCTGCGCGTCTTGCCGGCGAAGTAGATCGTGTAGCCGGTGGCCGAGGGGACGATGGATCCGGTCTGCCCGCCTTGGCTGAAAAGTTGCCATCCGCCCCCGGGGCGCGGGGCAAGGCGGAGTTTCTCGTCGGGGAAAGCGGCGGCGGCCCATGAGGCGGCGTCGCGGTCGGCCGGCTGGGCCTTGACCGTGCCGCCGCCGGAGACGCGCATGGTGTCGGAGCCGCCTTGGGCCGAGACACGGTCCGGGGTCTGCCCTTGTCGGTAAACATTGAAGCTCTGGCCGGACCGGACCACCAGTGCGGTGGCGTCTGGCTCCGCGGAGTTGACAACGCAGGGCAGTAGCGCAGCAGTGAGCAGGGCTGCGAGGCAAGTCTTCATATGAACCAACTTCCGCCAAGGGCCGAAAAAGGCAAGAGCGTAGTGCAGGCGTGGAATCAGCTCGTGACGTGGGCGGTGGGGGCTCGCATCCTGCCGGGGCGGAGGGTGCGGCTGTCGCACACGCCGCGGGGAACGATCGTTTCGTTCGTGCCAGATCGGCGGCGGTTTACCGGGGCCTTCCACGCGCAGGCGGGGGACAAGAGCGTGCGCTTTGCCTTCGGGACCATCGATTTCATCGAGCCGAAGGTCGGAGGCAAGCCAATAAGCGATCCCGAGGCGATGCTGAAATTGGCCGATGGGAAGTTCGACCAGGACGGGAGGTCTTGGCTGGGCATCCTGATCAGGCACGACGACAAAGGAAAAATCGACCCGGAGGCAAAGAACTCCGCGACCATGGTGCAAGGCGCCGACCGTGGAGCGGGCGCGAAGGCCGGGGAGCATTTTCACCCGGTGGCGATCCTCAAAAAGACGACGGTCAACGCGGTGGAGACGACTCGGTTCCACCAAATCGAGTATTTCCACCTGCGCACGGCGTGGAACGGGCAGCGGCTGTTTGTTTTTCCTGCGGCATGAAGTTCCGGGCGTCCAGGTGGAATCGCGTGATCGGGCCGCTGAGTGCGGCTCGGGCGCACGCGGGTAAGTTCGCCCGGGTGGCCCGCACAGGAGCTGGGACGATACTCTCGGCCGATGAAGATGCCCAACGCTGGCCGCACCCGTGGAAGGTCTCCGCGTTCTGGAGCGGGCCGCAGAAGTGCTGGCTGGCCACGGTGCGACCAGGGTTCGTCAATGGACTCGACCCGACCATCGGCGGGGTGCCATTGCTTGATCTGGATGCGGGGCAGGGGCTGGTGTTGCCGCTGTCTGCTTGGGCGGAGGGGAAGCCTCCGGTCTTCTTTGCCGCCCTCGGCGTGCTCGACCCGATGGAGGGTTTTTCCATCAATGGCGAAAGAGTGGCCATCGTGGATACAAGTTGGCAGGACGCCTTTCGTCCGGTGCGGCGGTATCTGTGGTTGTGCGACATCCAGCTCTCCGTGGCCCGGCTGGGCTTGAGCGGCGATGTGCAGATCGTGGATGGTCTCGGCACCTCGGGCAATGTGGCCATCTACTCGCCCGCTTTGCAATCCTCGCTGGTTGATTCCCGTGGCCCGCGGGCGGTCTTGCAGGCGGTGTCCCGGTTCCAGCCCCAGCGCAAGCCGGACTTGCTGGAAAAGGTGCTCGGCTCGTGGACGGATCCGCAGGAAGACATCCTTCACGTGGCGCGCGTATGGCTGCTTTCGCCCCCAGGGGCGACGGAAGCGGACAAGCCGGACCAAACGTGGCAGCCCCTGCCACAGCATTTCGCCTTTTGGAACCTCGCGCACGCCGCCCGCATCGCGAAAATTCCGCGGACGATTCCCCCCATTACTCTGGTCACCGGCCTGGCCGCTGGGGTGGGCGACCGGATCAACGCAGCCATGCTCGCGCCGATGAATGACGACATCCAGCGGGTCAACGCGGCCATGCAGTCGGTCACGCCAGAGGGGAGGTTTTGGACGGTATGAGCGAGGAAGTCGATGCCCCAGACCGTCCGGACGTGGCGCGGCTTGATCCGCCATTTCCCCATCGCGTCATCGCTTTCGATCCCGGTTGGTTCGACGCGGAGGTCTTTGACACCGCCGCAGAGAACAACGACCGATGAAACTTAATATTTTCTGCAACGTGACTCAGCGGCGGGCGGAGGCCACTTCCACGGGAACGCTGCTGACCTGGCCGAATTTCACGGCCGGGGACCGGGTGAAGATCGGCATCCGCTTCCTCGAACAGATCGAAGGCTCGCGCAATGAGCGGTCGCTCGGGCTCAAGTCGGGCAAGCTCACGCTCGGGCTCATCGATGCCCAGCCGACCTCCGGGCAGCTCTCGCTCAAGGTCGGATCCGGCGCGTCTTCCGCGGCCAATACCACGCCGCTTGTGCCGCACAATGTCAGCCCCACGGCGCTGGCCGCGACGATCAATGTGCTCTCGACGGTCTCCGGTGGCCCGCTCTCGCCGTGCGTCGTCACCCTTTCCGGCGGAACTTACGAGATCGCTTTTGCCGACGGAACCACGCCGGGGCTGACGGTTGTCCAAAACACGCTGACGCCGACCTCGTTTGCCCGTATCCGCACGCGCGAGGAAAATGGCGCGGGGCTCTATGAAATGCGGCTGATGCAGGCTCCGCTGGCGCAGGCCCCGTTGTTCACCCGCGAAGTGCCGCCCGCTCCCACCATCGAGACGGTGCAGGATGGCGGGGCCGACGAGGCACTCACCTACCTCATCCCGGAAATCCAGCGGCTGACGATTCCGGCGCTCTTCCGCGGCAGCTTCGTGTTGCGCTACGGGGAATTTGCCAAGAGCCCGATTCTCGGTCCAGAGGCGGATGACACCACGCTGGCCGACGCCCTGAAGACGCTCTTTGCGCCGCAAGGCTACGTGCCGACGGTGCGGGCCGAGGAGCAAGGGAGCTTCCTCATTGTCTTTGAAGACGAAGAATCAATCGGCCTGGACATGGCGCCGCTCACAGTCGAAGTCTTCACCGCGCCCGAGGGCGACGTGACCTTCGACCTTGACCTGAATACCCGCGAGGTTTTCGACGCGCTGCGCGCGGCCTCGCCGCGCAAGGATTGCTACCTCGAATTTGAGGCGGAGGTGTGTGATGACGGACAAAACCCGGCGGATTCCGAGACCATCGGGCGCACGGTCACGCTTTTCCAGTCGCTCGTCACGCTGCAGCGCGAGCTGAATTGGTCGGGCCTCGCGGCGGCGGCCAACGTCGATTGGCTGCGGCCGCCGACGAACCGCAGCTATGTGCCGTTCACCCTCGACCATATCCTCACGGGCCAGCAGCAGGCGTTCGTTGCCCCGGCCATCGGGGATGGCGAGGCTACCGAGTTCACGCTGGATCACAATTTCCCCGATGGTGTCTGCCAGGTGGTGGTGGTGGAGAATGCGACGGGGCGGATCCTGCGGGACAATGAATACGCGGTGCACCTCGTGGCGGGGAGCCTGACGGTGGGCGGGTTTGCCACCGTGCCGACGACCGCGCAATACACGATCTCCGCCACGGCCATCGGGCCTGAGTCCGTCTTCCAGGCTCACACGCACACGATCGCGCAGATCACCGGCCTGCAGGCCATCCTCGACACGCTGGGCGGCCGTGTGGAAGCGCTGGAAGACATGGTGGCGGTTAGTGGTGCCGGGGCGACGGCGGAGAAAGGCTGGTCCTCATCGATCATCCTGCCGCCCCTGGCCGATGTGTTTCCGGCCATGGCCAAGAAGGCCGGGAAGCTCGTGCTCCCGCCCTTGCCTCGCGCGCGGATTGCCGTCACGCCCTTCGCCGTCGCGCCCATCGATGCCGATGAATTGCCGGAAGCCGCTTCGGCGACCGGCGCGGTTTACTTGTGGCACGAAGGCCGGAGCGAGGTCTATATGCCGGGCGATTCGTATCGCCGCGGCCGACTGGTCAAGCAGGCCGAGGCAGCGGCGTTCATGTCGGACGGGTTCTATTGGTGGCTGGCGGAGGGCATCGCCTCTGGCTCGTATTACCCCACGGAAATGAACCGTGTGCTTTGGGAGATCGCGGTCTCCCCCGAGCAACTCGCCCCGGGCCGCCGCTTGAAGGTGAATTGGTCGTTCCTCCTGGCTTTGGTGGCCGAGCGGCCCGAGCTGCGGGGGACTTACATGCTGCGGGTGCGAAAGGGGCGGCCTGCGACCGAGGGCGGCGGAGACCCGAACATCGAAGGCATCACATGGGACTCCGCTGAGGACGCCGAGCAACTACTGTTCGAGCAAAAGCTCACACTGACTCGCGCGGCGGTGATCCATGAATTTGCGGCGGAAATCGTCCGCGCCGCCAACGGAGACCTGTCGGCCAGCAAAACCATCTACGGCAAGACCACCACCGCGGCGGCTCCGCAGCAGACCAACTTCATCCTGCGGGCGGAGTTGAGTCGCTTCGATTTGACCAACTACACCGAACCGACCGGTCTCCCCGTGGGTCAAGTCTACCTGGCTTGTGGCAAGCCGGAAGGCGACGCCGCCGATCCCATCAACAAACGCTTCAAGCTCGATGCCGGCGGCGATGCGCCGATGGTCTTGAGCGCCACCATCTCCTGATCCCATGCCCATCCCCATCCTTGACCCGACAACAAGCGTGCTTGGCTACCGCGTCGGCGCGCTCTGGAACTATCAACCGGCGGCGACCAATACCCCGGCCCCGACCTCGTGGGCTTGCACGGGCCTCCCGGCAGGCATCACCATCGACGAGGACACCGGATTGATCAGCGGCAGGGCGACCGAAGAAGGCGTGTTTTTGGCGAGCCTCACGGCCACCAATGGGGACGGGACTTGCGCCCCGTTCATCTTGACCATCGGAATCTTTGAAAAACTCTGGAAAGATGTTGGCGCGCTGCCGATCAATGTCGATCTGCGGACGGGGAGAGTTTATCCGCAGGGCAATCCATCGTGGAAGGTCGGCGATTACGTTATCTTCGCCAAAAGCGGCGACAAGATTCTCGTGGAAATCGGATATACCGCTGATGGCGGCATCACGACCGCCCCCGTTCAACCAGCGTCCTTGCGTATTGGCTTCAGGGAGTTCGACACATCACGCCAACCCCTCTGGATTTCTAACGGGCTTTACGAGACGATGCAGACCGCCGCGAACACTCGCTACCGCATTGTTTTGGACTTCACGCCATCAGTGATCACGCGGGCATTGAGGAACTACGAGGACGACTACGGGACATGGTTTGAGGCGTTGGCTGAGATCGAGTTGGTGCAGATGGTGGATATTGATGGCGTGGCGACCGCACTTCGGAAGACGAGCCAGAATTTCAGTATCCGCATCGCCAAGGAGGTCATTCCGAATGCCTAACCAGCCAGCAGCGAGGATGACTTGGCTTGGCGCGGTTGAGGCGTGTCGGCAAAGGTGGTATGTCCGCCGCGCCGCATGGCGTGATCGCTGGATTTTCTGGCATGGTGGACTGTTCTGGCAGCGCAAAACGTATTGGGCCGTTCAGGCGGTTGAAGGTGGGACGGCGGTGGCAAGGGCTGATTACGGATTTGCCGTGGTCAAGCGTTCGGAGTTCGAGGGGACGGAATTCATGGCAACCGACTGGACGACTGAGGCGGAACCTGTCGGCGGAAACCCGACATACCCCCCGCCAGACAACCCGAATGATCCCGATCCTCGCCCTGATCCCAACGATCCATTGAAGCCTTCCCCGCCTGACCCTCCACCGTTTGATGGTGATTCTGGTGGTGGTGGTGGCGCGGGTATCCCCCCGACTGTTCCGGGGGACGAGGACAAAGGTATCACTCCTGACACCGAACCCGATGACGACGGCCAGGGTGGCGGCGGCGGCACGGGCGGTGGCACTGGCGGTGGCGGTGGCGGTGGCCCAACGCCTCCGCGGCGTCCTCCCGCTCTGGCATGGCCATCCCTGACGATGAGCCTTGAAGATCAGACCTTTGAGGCTGAACCGCATTGCTATCCGGGCGGCGAGGGCTTGACGCGAGTCATGGCCATCTTGGTGACAGTGGGACTAGGGACCACGGCGGACACGAGCAATGGCTCAGACGCCGATGGAATCTACATGGTCAGCATCCAAGACGGAGGCTATAACATCGGCGGCGCGATGCTCTCTCCGGGCGGATCAGAGGCCATCCTCATCACCAAGGACGGGGTTCCGGGCAGTTCCACCTTCACCCTGACGGCGCGCGCAACGCGCTTGGACGCCCCTGACATCACGGCCAGCGCAGATATTAGCATGGCTCCGTGGTGCGATGATTCCAGCGGCGAGCCCGTCGGTGGTCCGTGATTGCTGTCCAGAGCCTCGCTCTCGGCCTGCGCGGCCACCCTCAATGCGCGCCTGGGTGGCAGCTCTCGAACCTCTACTTGCGGCGGCATTTTGCCCGCGTGGAAGCATGGTGCGACGAACCCGGCGAGATCTGGCTGCGCGACCTAGGCGTCACGTTTGACCAATGGCACCGGCTGCCCGCCATCCCCGAAGCCATGGCCGCGGTCTGGTCTTTCGGCAAGATTGCGACGGCGGCCGCGCAGAGCGGGCCATTCCTCCATGTGGATGGCGATGTCTTCTGGCGACAACCTCCGCCGGCCGACGTGCCCTTTCTCGTGCAACATGCTGAGATGGAAAAACCCGCCTGGGCGTGGTGGGACCGCGTAGGTTTTGCGCCGATCGCTCGCCCGGAACGGCCGATCTCCTACAACTTCGGCATTTTCGGCGGGACGGCGTGGGCGCCGATCGCTGACGCTTGCCGTGCGGCGTTGGATTGCCTGCAAGCGCATCGTGCGCTGGTGGCTGGCGTTCGGTGCGGTTGTCTTCCCATGCTGGCCGAGCAGGTGTGGGTTCCAGCCCTCATGGCGCGCGAAGGCGTCACGCCCACATGCTTGTTGCGCCATGATCATCTGCAGGAGGATGCGGCGCGGTTGGGATATTTCCACGCCATGAGCGGAAAGAAGGATCCCGAGATGCTCGCGCGCATCGAGCGGAGATGGGCGCAGGAGCGTGCTAACGGTGGAAGCTCAGAATTCCCCAGAAAAGTAACAGCCAAGGTAGGAGTGCGATCAAAAGCAGGCTCAACACGACGCCAAACGTGATGAGGAAAACCTGCCCGGCACTGGGGGTGAAGCCAACCACTTTGACATGCCTGACCACGTCCTGCTCTGCTGGCGGCGGCTTGGGGAAGTTGCTGATGGCGATCGTCTCCTGCTTGGTGTCCAAGGCGCTGACCAGCTCGGAGACGGCAAGGGTTTCGCCCATGCCCTCGCAATACCAGCGATCTTCGCGGTTGATCTGCCACGTCTCGACCAGGTGCGGCACGATCCAGGCCGGGTAGCTGCCGATGGTTTGCTCGTCGCGGACGATGTGAACGATCTGGGTGCTCACGGATGGGGTCATGCTGGACGATGCTGGCGGGGAGGTCAATCAGCTTGGTCTGATCCCGGCCACGGTCCGCGGATCACGCGGCATCCGCAGTCCCGCCGCCTTTGCCCTTGCGCATTTTTGGCGGGAGTGAAGTAGGCGCACTCTCGCCACCATGTGCAGCGGCAGTCTTCTTTTTTCCCAAGGTCTCCGAGAACGGATTTTCCTTGCCGCTTTCGAGCTGCGCGAGGCCGGCTCTAAGCGCGATGCGCAGCACGTCGCTCTCGGAAACACCGCTGCGGCGCACCATCGCGGCCACGCGTTGAAAAGTGTCCTCGTCGAGCCGGACTTGTTTGTTGAGGTTCGTCTTCATGAGGAAAGTAAATCACGTCCTTAAAATTTTTCAAAATATTCCGTTGACAACGTAATCGAATCAATTACGATACGCACCGTATGAAGATTGCGAACATTCGACTTACCAAGGACCTGGAAAGGGCTGCAAACCGCGTCCAGCAAAAAAGCGGGTTGAGCCAGAGCGACATCCTGCGACTTGCTATCGAACGGGGCCTGCCTGCCGTGGAGAAGGCTTTCGCTGAAATCCTCCCGTCGGTGCGCTCCCGAAAGGAGGCTGCGTGAGCCGGACAACCTGGACCCAACGTCCCCGCCGCTACTCCGAACATAAGGTGACCCTGCGGGAGTTTTTAACCGGTAGGTATCGCGGATGTGATCCAACCCCTGCGACTGGACACATTGTGGCGAGAGTCTGCGGGTAGGTTTATTGTTTAGTTGTTCATGGGAGCAATACCAGCGCGAACTGGAGCGCAGGCCGCAGGCCGGAGCGGAAGTTCGCGCTGCGCGGCCAGGGCTGGGGGTCTTTGGCCCAGGCTGCCGTGCGGTCGCTTAAAATTGTATTCGTAGGCGTAGTTGCTGGTGGCCGCGTTGACTTCGCGCAGGTTGAAGAAGAGTTCACGATCCAGCAGTTCCAAACGC
>JBGSSV010000008.1:0-3097 GCA_041736875.1 Chthoniobacterales bacterium
CGCGTGACACGATCAAGGGGGGCGTGCATCCCCGAACGCTTTATGCAATGAGGGACAGAGGGCTCGTGGAACAAGTCGACCGCGGGGTTTTTCGCCTGGCAGGGCTCCCCCCTCTGACCAATCCCGATCTGGCACTGACGGCCAAACGAGTTCCTGCGGCGGTAATTTGCCTCATCAGCGCCCTCGCCTTTCATGATCTGACCACCCAGATTCCGCACACGGTGCAGATTGCTCTGCGTCCCGGAAGCTGGCCCCCAAAGATCGCGCATCCGCCGATCGAGATTTTCCACTTTTCGCCGGAATCCCTCTCCACTGGAGTGGAAGATCACCTGATCGACGGCGTGACCGTCCGCGTCTTCAGCCGGGAAAAAACGCTCGCCGACATTTTCAAATTCCGGAACCGGATCGGGGTGGAAGTCGCCACGGAAGCGCTTCGAAACTATGCCCGAGGCAAACGGCGGTGGTTCGCTAAGGTTCTGGACTACGCCCGCGTGTGCCGTGTGGAAGCCGTAATGCGCCCCTATCTGGAGGCCGTGGCGTGAGCGCGATCAAGAATGTCGGTGCGTCGGTTCACCAGCGGCTCAAGAATGCAGCCAAGGAATCAGGCCGTTCGTTCAACGACCTCGTCCAATACTACGCGCTGGAGAGATGGCTCTACCGTCTTTCGCAGTCTGGGCACGACAAAACCTTCGTGCTCAAAGGGGCGCTGATGCTCGTGGCGTGGCGTGCGCCAATTCTGCGGGCCACCCGAGACATCGATCTGCTGGCAAAAACCAGCAACGATCTCGACGGAGTCCAAGCCATCATTGCAGGTATTTGTCGAACGGAGGTGCCGAATGATGGAGTTCTCTTCGACTCCGATACCGTAAGCACAACGAGAATCGCCGAAGACGCAGACTACGAGGGGGTTCGGGCAACCTTTGCCGGACTCCTCGGCACCACACGGCTGTCGATGCAGATCGATATGGGTTTCAGTGACGTCGTGACTCCGGGACCGGTCGAAATCAGTTACCCGACCATCCTCGATTTTCCCGCCCCAGTCCTTCGCGCCTACAATCGGGAAACAGCCATCGCCGAAAAATTCGAGGCGATGATTTCCTTGGGAAGACTTAACAGCAGGATGAAAGACTTTTTCGATGTGTGGATGCTGGCGAATACCTCGGGGTTTGACGGGGCCGAACTGAGCGCGGCGATCCTTGCCACCTTTCGCCAAAGAGGGACCGAATTTGTCGCCACGCCTCAGATGTTCGAGCGGGATTTTGCCCTTGATCCATCCAAGCAATCACAGTGGCAAGGCTTTGTGAAACGGATGCGCCCGTCGGAAACCCCACCAGCACTTCCCGAAACCGTCGCGTCGATCCGCGTATTCTTGGAACCTATCCATCGTGCTCTGCACTCGGCAATGGACTTCGAGGGAACGTGGAAGCCTGCGGGCCCATGGGCGCCAAAGGACAAGCAGCACACCCGGTGACTGTTTGGTTAAAGCCGACTCGTCCGACAAGCTGAACGCAACGTGAGATTGTGTAAGAAAGTGCCGCTGCTCGTTTCCGGTGGCCACCACCACGCCCGGCAAATCCTCTCGGACGTTACGGACGGCATTTTCCATACTACGCGTGTGCGCGTGAGAATTACCCCCTTCATCATTTCCCGAATGCAATTCACCTGCATTTTCCGCGCGTGCGCGCGTAGATAGAAAATATCCGTCCGTAACGTCCGAGGAGGGGGCGTTTTCTTCCTCACGGACGTTACGGACGGGTGATTCCGACTGCCGGGACGATTTTTGGGCGTTAAAATCTGCGGCCTCGCGGCACGCCAGGTCGAACCGGCGGCGCATGGAATCGAGGTCAATCGAGCAAAGGGTCTTGGAAAAATGCGTCATGATGCGGTCTGGTCGGTTGAATTTTGGGCGTCGGCGACCAACTGGATATTCATGAACCCGCGTTTCTGGCCGCTGCCGCCGCTTTGGATGTCGTTGCGCTTGGCCGCGCGGTGAAACTCCATCATGAGCGGGCCGAGCTGCTTTTCGGCCTGGTTCTTGGCCAGGGCGCACCAGCCGAGCTCGGCGCAGAAATTCTCGTAGGCGGAATAGATTTGCTCGACCGTGGCGGACTGTCCCGGGGCGCGTTCGACACGCAGCCGGGCAAAGCGCCGGAGCGAGTCACTTTCGGCCAGCAGGTTCTCCACCCGGTCATCCTGGCGGGCTGTGAGCGGGAACTTGCCACGCCGCTCGGAGAGTTCCACGAGTGCGGCCGCGCCCAGAATGAACCAGTTGAGGATGCCCGAGCCCTCCTGCTCGATGAGGATGCGGTCAAAATCTTCGACGGGGCGCTCCGGCGGCGCTTTGGTGAAGTCGATGATGAGCAGGCGGCGTTTCCACGCGCTCTCGTCCCCGTCGAGCTTGACCCGCAGCCGGTCGTTGCAGGTGATGAGGATGTTGTGCTCGCCGTAGACGTCGCGTTTGCGCCCGCCTTTGGCCTCCATGGTCAGCGGGTCGCCGCCGGTGAGTGCTTTGATAACTTTCGCGCCGCGGCAGGAGAGGAAGTCGCCATCGACATCCGAACCAACCAGCAGACTGCACTGGTCGAGGTTGTCCATCTCGAAGCGGTCATCGAGAAGCCGGGTGCGCAGTTGCTTGACGTTCTCGCGCCCGATCATCGCGGCGACAATCCGGGCCAGCGTGCCTTTACCGCCGCCACCGATGCCCATGAGGATCAGGAGTTTTTGCCAGGTATTGCGACCCATGAGATACATGCCTCCAACCAGCTGAAAGAGGGTGGCGTCCTCGGGCTCCATGGCGAAGTAGGCCAGATCCCGCAGGAAGCGCGGACAGTCGGCTGCTTCGTCAAAGGCGACCGGGCACTGGTTGAGGCTGTAGTAGTGGGGCGAAAACTCCCGCAGCTCCGGCGGCCGGCAATCCAGATGAAGCATGCCGTTGCGCAGGTGGATGACCTTCGAAAATTTGTGGAACGGGTCGCGTCGCTCGGTCAGGCCGCGCAGGATGGTCAGCATGAAGGCGAGCCGTTCGCCCCTTCGATTTTCCTCCAGCACCGGCTGGTTGAGGCGCCTTGCGTAGTCGAGCAGATAAGCGGAGATGATA
>JBGSSV010000020.1:0-15395 GCA_041736875.1 Chthoniobacterales bacterium
GTTGTCCGCGTTGAGGACCTCGGCGGCGGCGATGTTGATGTCGCCTGTCGCGCGGATGCCGGCATCGCCCGCATCCACCGTGCCCTGCGGAGCAAGGAGGGAAACCGTGCCGGGCTCGACGCCCTCGACCGACGCGAGAACGCCGATGCCGCCGCCGGTGGCGAGGCCGCCAAGGTCGGTCTTCACGTCGGCGCTGGTCGGATCGATGATGACGCGGGTGGGTGGCGCGGTGACAACGGTCTTCGGGGCGGTTCCGGCGGCGATGTCACCGTAAGATGACCAGATCGTGAGGTCGCCCCCGCGCAGGGTGAAGATACGGGCGCGGCCGATGTTGACATTGCCGCCGGTGAGGACAGACACCTCGCCGCCGTATTCCGTGACGATGCCCGGGGGCGTGAGCGGGTTGCCGAAAATGTCCGTGGCCATCTCCAGCCCGCCGCCCGGGGCCGCCACGATGATCGACCCGCCGCTGGAGGTGCGGATGTCACGTGCGCGGGAGAAGACACTTCCTGAGCGTTGGGTCGCGCCGAAGATGGCGTTGACCGCGTCGTAGGCAGGGGTGTAATCGCCGGACTCCGAAGCGGCCGTCCCGAGAGCCTGAAGGTCCGTGAATAATTTCTGCAACGCCGCCGCGGCAAAATGCTCGGGCGTGTCGCCTAGGAAACCCTGCGCAGGCAAATCCGGGAACATCAGCGTGCTGCCGGTCAGTCCAAGGGCGGGACCACCGGAGGGCGAACCAAGGCCGGCCATGAGGATGAGATGCGCCCCCTCGAAGGGGAGAAACGGGTTGCGCGCCTGACCGATGCTGGTCACACCCAGGCCGGTGCCATCCGCGAAATTCGCGCCGGTTCCAAGGTCGAGATTGCGCCCGGCCAGAACCTCGAGGAGACCGCGTCCGGAGACTTGGATATCGCCCGCGAGGGCCTTCGTGCTGACGGGGAAACCGGAGGCGTTGACGAGCACGGTTTCGGCCGCGCCATCGACGATGAGGTTGCCTGCGGCGAGGTTGTCGGCGGCGGAACGCAGCGCGGCGTTGGCGTTGAAGGGGACGACATCGCGGCCGGCCGAGACGATCGAAATATCGTCCTCCGCCACGTGCTGGAGATAGAAGGCAATGTCGGTGATGTCGCGGGCGGCGAAGGCTTGGAGCTTCTTGGAGGAGAAGAGCGTGAGGCTGGCGATATCCCCCCCGCCTGCATAGATACGGACGGGGTCGCCGCCTGCGGCATGAACGGGCACAGGGGCGTGCAACGATGTTTGCACGTCGAGGGCGGCACTGGCCCCGCTGAAGGATCCCGTCTCCTGGAAGAGCCGGTCCACGGCGGCAAACGGGTTCGCCGCGCTGTCCCGGACGGTCAACGAGGCGGAGTTTCCGACGGTCTGCTGGAAGCCGACCGGGGTGAGCGGGCCGGAGACACGCGAAGCATCGGCGTCGGAAACGTTGATCCGGGCCGCCGTCCAAGCGGTGACCGGCGTCGGCGCCCCCCCGGAACTGGCGGTGGTCTGGCCCGAGGCATTCAGCCCGATGAAGTTTCCGGAGGCCAGCAACTCCAGGCCGCCGGAGGGTGAAGGAAACAGGTTGAGCGCCCCGGTAACCCGGATGTCCCCGGCGAATGCGGTGCTCTCCAGACTCGGCAATGAGACCGTGGCCATGGTGCGGAAATTATCCAGCGCTGTCTCGGCCAGCCGCACCCAAGGCCGGTAGTAGCCGGCTGAGCCGGGCGAAATGGCCGAAGCCTGGCGGTAAACGGCGCTCAAGGCAGGCAACGCGATGGTGTCACCCGGCAGCGTGACGCCCAGCCGGTGCGTGATGTCTCCACCGTAGGAGGCAACGGAAACCCCGGCGTCCTGACCGATGGTCTGGAACTGGGTCTTATACCAGAACTTGTTGTTAAGGCCCTGCGGGAGCAGAAATGCGGAGGTGGCCGGGCCGAGGAGAACGTCCCCGCGGGCTGACACATCGAAGTGCGCGCGCCCGCCGAACAGCGTCACCGCCGTCCACGTGAGAGGATCGAGCGGGTCCTCGCCGGCCAGGCGGCCGACCGACGGGCTATTGGCCTCGTTCGCGGTGATCGCGTCGCCGGCGGCGAGCAGGGCCGAACCACGCTCGACGTAGAAGCTCCCGCCGCTGAGGTCCGAACCGGCGCGGGCAGTCAGGTCGCCACCGCCAAGTTCAACGAGCCGATCGGCGGAGGACGTGAGGTTAAGGCCGGTGAGCGGATCGCGACCGGCCATGCGGCCGCTGGTCGGGAGGGCGGCCTCGACGTTGACGAGATCGTCTCCCGCCCAAAGATCGATGTTGCCACCGCCGAGGGCCCCGAGCCCCTGGAAGAAGTTGCTGTAGTCGACCCACCATGTGGTGGACGTTGAGGCGTCGTTGGCCGCGCCAATGCCAGTGACGACCGGCAGATTGGCGAACGCCCCGGTGCCGGAATCGATCAGACCCCGGCGATACAGCCAGTGGGTCGGCAATTGAAAACTGGTGTCGGGGACGAGCGTGCCGTCCGCGAGCCGCGCAAAGCGACCGATATCCCCCTGGGCGGCGATGTCGAGATTGCCGCCCGCCATGCCGTAGTAGGCGGAATAGCTCTGCTGCACGGCCCCCAGTGCGCCACCCTGATCGGGATGACGGCCGGGCGAGGTTACGGGGAGGGCGAAGTCACCGGCGATGAACACCGCGGACCGGTCCGCCAAACCGACCCCGGCGGTGTAAATCGTGGCGAAGGGATTGCGCAACTGCACATCGCGGCCGGCGCTGATGTCGATATCACCGGTGCCGGTGCGGACAACCTCATAACGCGTGCCGCGGTCGGCATTGTTGTTCGCCGTGTTGATCCGGATCGTGTCAGCGGTCTGGCCGTCACGCCCGACACCCGCAGCCTGACCGGAGGTCGAGTTGTTCGGCACGGGCGTGGCGAAAAACTCGCCGACCAGAACGGACCCCCTACCGGGTTGCAAGGCATCGAGGACCCGCGCGTCGAGCACCTGGTCGAAGGCGGCGGCACCCATGTCGGCACCGGCAGCCAGACGGTAACTCCACGACTGCGTGTTGACCGGCAAATCGGAGCTGACCGACTGCAGCGGGGCCAGCCAGAGGAGCGAGTGACCGTTGCCAGCGTAGGTGGTGGCCGAGCCCTTGGAGATCGGGGTGAATCCGTCGCTCAGCGCGTTGTTGAAGACGATGTCGCCCTGGGCCCGCAGGGTCAGGACCCCGGGCGCCCCGCGCGAGCCGTAACGCCAGCCCGAGAGATCCCAGTCGGCATCGGACAACCCCTCGACGCTCGTCGTGCCGGTGACATTGGCCAGGCCGAGCACGAGACTGCCGGTCGGATTGACGATCTCCACCCCCGGCGCGATGACTAGCAGCGGCTGGAGGCCGGGGCTTCCGGCACCGAGGAGGCGGGAGGCGATCGCGGACTCCGAGGCGAGGATGAAGGCGCTGTTGTCGTTGTTGATCGTGTTGCGGAGCGGGATGTTCATGATCCCGCCGGCAGGCTGATAGACGCGGAAGGCCTCGGTCAGAATGGACGACCCGCCGGTGACAGTGGATCCAATGGTGCCGATGCGAACGTCGTTCCCGGAGCGCGGGGCGCGCAGATGAAGGGTGCCTTCGAATTGCCCGAAGAAGGCGCTACTGCCGGGCGTCGTGTGCAATCCCGCTACGTGCGAAGCGACCGAGAGATCGATCTGGGATCCGACCTGCAGGTCCAGCCAAGCCGAAGGGTCGGAGATACCGTTGACCGCGCCGCCCGCCTCGAGGGTGATCTCTCCGCCCTTGCCGGCGCTGTCGAAGGTGGTGCCCGCAACCGAGAGTCCCGCGCCGGACGCAACGGTCAGATTGCGTCCGCTGGCCAGCCAGATGCTGCCGCCGGTCGCGCCGGACGCGTCGATCGTGCCGGTCACGGTGATATCCCCCGCGTCGGCGGAGAGGCTGAAGTCCCGCACCTTCGTGATGCCGCCAAGCACAACATCGCCGGAGCGGACGCGCAGGCTGCGCTGCTCGGCGAAGCCGCCGGCGTCGAGTCGCGAGGTGAGACCGGCGAAGTCGGAAACCGAGCCGGCATCGAGCCGGAACCTTCCGGACACGCCGACTCCGGTCGCATGACCTTCCAGCGTTCCGTCGAGGGACGCCGGGCCGCCGGGCGACTCGATGAGGAGCGTGCCCGCGTTTCCTCCACCAGAGGCACCGACCGAGAGGCGGCTGCCAGATGCCAGAGCGACTTTGCCGGCCGCCGCGACCAGTTCGATCCGCCCGGCATCAGCCGTCACGATCTGGTCGTAAAAAGTCTGCGTCGTCCCTTCGACGCTGAGGTTCCCGCGCACCACCACGTCCCCGGAGAGTGCCGTGGCGGTGAAGACGCCGGAGGGCAGGTAGACCGAGGTGCCGAGATTGATCGATGCGGCCTCGAGTGCGAGGCGCGCCCCAAGGCCCGATGCGGTCGCCGCACCTCCCGTGGCCACGAGGTCCATGGCTCCGGTGGAGGCCAGCTTGTAGGACGCCCCTTGGGCCACGCCCACGAAGGGTGTCGCGACGACGAAGCTGCCGGAGACGGCAAGGTTGCCATCGGAGACCGCTTGAACACCGCCGGGCGCGGAGACGAAGGCGCGCGAGAACCCGTCCACCGCAAGGCTTCCGGGTCCGAGAAGCAAGTTGCCGGTGAGAAGATTCAACTGACCCGAAGATGATGCCGGTGCCGGCAAGCCCGCGATACCTCCTGCGTTGCCGAGGAAGATCGTGCCGGCTACGAGGTTAGCCGTCGGGTCGACGCCGAAGCCACGGATCCCGGCCGCTTGGATGTCCAGAAAATCAAGGGCGGAACTGCCCAAGACGCCGTCCCCGTAGATGTCAACCGTCCGGTAGCTCTGGAGCCGCAGGATGTCAGCGGCGCCGGCCTGCAGGAGTGCCGGACCGTCGAGGACCAGGTGGCGGTCCACCACGCTGCCAGTCAGGCCCGAAGTCTGTGCTTCAAGCATGACGCTGATTTGGCCGCTTGCCATCGTCAGCGAGGCGGCGTCCAACACCGCCGAAGGGTCGAGAATGAAAGCCGAGGAGGAATCCATGATGACGCCCTCGCCGGCGAGGCGGGCGCCCGCCCCGACGACGAGCTCCGCGGGCACCGATCCCACACCCGTGCGGAGCACGGCGGACGATGCGTCGCGACTGACCCGAAGCAATGCCCCGTCGCCCACGATTTGGAACGTCCCGGCCCCAACGCCGGACGAGCCGTCCGATTGCAGCGTGGAGCCGGCACTGAGGGCCACCCTTTGTTTCGCCACCAGGGTGACATCCGCCCCGGTGAGCGGTGCCCCGGGGTGGTTGGCCTCGACCACGGGGGTCCGGACATCGACGACCACGCCGCTGGCGGTCTCCCGACGCAGGCCGCCGATGAGCAGGCTGCGCGAGGTCCAAGCATCGAGGTTGTGGACGTCAAGCACCGCTGTGGCCCCCGCCGGCACGCCTGCCACTCCATCGGTTAGGTAGATCGGGGCGAAGCTGCTGAGGTCGACATCGGCGCCAACTCCCCCGGCACCGCCGGCGCCAAGCACACTTCCCGCGAGGGACAGGCCCGTGTTGCCATGGATGGCGAGCCGTGCGGCGTCCGCCGGCAATTGCTGGATATCGGTGACGTCGAGCCGGGCCGCTGCCTCGGTGAAAAACGCACTACCCCGGAAGACGTCGTATTTCACCCTCCCGGCCAGCACGTCCGGAGGCAGAACCTCGAAGCGCGTCTTGATCGCGCCCGGCCGCGCGGCCTGATTGAACGCGTTGTAGCTGAAACCAGCCGCGAGGTAGGATCCCTCGTCGCGGCGGACCGTGCCGCTGCCGGAGAATCCGCTGCGATAGTCGGGCGGTGCGGTGGATCGCGCGGTGGCGCTCCCGACCAGCGAACCCTCCTCCGGGGTGACGAGGTAGGCACCCGGCATGACGGCGTAACGCTGCGGCAGAAGGGTATAGGAACCGGAGGGGAGCCCCGGGAAGCCCGAGAGTTGGATCTGCTCGCCCAGCCGCAATCCCGCACTGGTGTAGCCAGGGTCGCCGCCGAGAACGCCGGAATTCGGGCCGGTGTTGAATTCGTTGAACGGCGCGAACGGCGAGGAGAATCCAGGGATCACAGCGTAAGAAACAGGCACCTCGATCCACAGCGTGCTCCTCGACGGTTCAGGCGTGACCGCATAATCGGCGGGGTTGATGTCGCCCCGCGCCGAGAAGGTCTTGCCGTCATACAGAACAAGGTCACCGGCGGAATAACGCGATGCGGCGGACCATCCGGACTCGGCCGTGCCGAGCAGATCGACACTGCCCCCGGTGCCCGAGACCCAGCGGTAGGCCAGCAGATCTCCCCCGCCGCGCAGATCGATGGTGGAACCCGCCTCGGTCACCACCGAGACGCCGGCGATCGAAACGCCGCGCGTGGGCAAGCCGGCCACCGTCACATCCAGGCCTTGCGGATTGATCCAAGCCAATCCTTCGGGGCTTAGTCCGAACGGCAGAATCAAACCCTCGCCAGTGGCGGGATCGATGGCGGAAACCGACGTCCGGCTGCCCGCGAGAAGCGAGACCCGCTGGGCCACGGGGGTGGCCAGAGCCGTGCCGACCACGGAATTCGCGGGCGCATCCACGGCGGGACTCGACAGGTCGGTGTCTGTGCCATCCCAGCCCAGGGTGATCGAACCCAGCGGGGCGCGAAGCGTTCCGCCTTGGTTGATGACCGAGGCCATGACCCGCAGTTGGCCGCCGGCGGAATACGGGAGGGCGGGCAGACCCGAGGAGGCGAAATTCACGGTGCCAGGCAGCCCGGTCAGGGGATTGTCGAAGGCAAAGATGTCGAACGGTGCCAGAGTCGTCGGATAAATCTGGCCGGCCCGGAAGTCCAGTTGGCCCGCGATGTTGATGCTTCCATTGCCCCGAATGTCGCCCTGCTCCGCCGTGAAGGAGGCCTGGCTGACCCCTTGCAGGGAAAGATAGCCGATGTCGATGAGCGGGGCCGAGACCGTGAGCACGCCAGCCCCGGCAGTGGGAGGAACGAAAGCCTGCGGGGTCGAACCGGTCGCGGCATTGAAATCGCGGAACGGCACGAAGAGGTCATCCGGGTTGAGCGGGGCTTGGAATTCCTGCCCAAGGGCCACGCGGGCGGCGGTGACGGTGACGGGAAATTCGGACTTGATGATGCCACCGCCGGCCAAGCGCACTGCTCCGGCCGCCCGGATATCGACGGGACTGAGGAACTCCACGTTGCCCCCGTAGGGAATGGGGCTCCCGCCGGAGTAGTAGACGAAGCCGAGGTCAAGGTTGTCGAATCCGCCGGCGGCAAACTTGTCCACGCCGAAGAAGCCCATGCTCGGAGTCACGCCATCGCCACCGCCCACGGCCAGCGGATTCACCCCGGCACCGAGAGCGCCGGCAACCGCAGCACCGACACCTTCGACCTGACCGAATGCGGCGGCCGAGCCGGTCTGCTGCACGGCGAGATTGATGTCGGCACCGGATCGCGACAGACCGGCGGCGTAGAACCGCCCGGAGGATACCGCCAAGGTTCCGCCCAGTGCCGAGGGGGCGCCGGCTGCACCGCGCAGAGCCGCGTCCGAGTAAAGCATCTGCGATCCTTCGAGCGAGATGGTCCCGCCATCACTCGCCACCGGAACAGCAACGGAACGCCGTCCCCACGGGGTGGTCGTCAGTCCTGCATTGCCGGGCACCGCATTGATCGCCGTGAGACGCGAGGGATGAAAGTCGAGGAGCGCACTGGCCCCGGACACGTCCAACGAAGATCCCGCGTCGGCGAGGATGTTGCCGGAGATTTTGATCGAGCCTCCCGGCAACACGACACCCGAGGCGCGACCGAGCAAGTCGGGCAGCATCATGGTGGTGCCAGCGGCCGAGACACGGGCGGTCGGCCCGAGGTAAACGGTCGGCAACGCGGTGCTGGCCGTCTCGGCGAGGATCTGCGGCAGGCGGAAGGAGCCCCGCCCCTTGATCTCAATGCTGCCACCCGGCGCAGAAATCTCGCCGTGCAGCGCGACGAAATCCCCGGTCACGGCCACGGAACCGCCGGGATCGGTGACAATGCGCGACCCCGGCTCAAAGACGACCAAGCCCAAGCCATCAATGAATTCGTCAATCGGAGAGTCGCCGGTGAACTTGTCGTTGTAACCCAAACCCACGAAGCTGATCGAAGCGGGCGCCCGCACTCCCTGCTCGCTCAGGGCCGGCTGGAACAGACTGCCCGCGACGGAGCGGACACCCAGGCGCCTCAGGGCGTCGCTGGAACGAAAGCGGGAGGAGTCGTCCCCGCCAAGCGCGAGAACACGATTGGCCTCCGCCGCCCGGGTGGACGGAGTGCGCGAGAGATCCGGAAGCTGCACCCAACTCTCGGCCACTGGCGCGACCGTCGTTCCGGCCGCGATGCTGACGGCGGGAAGATAACCGCCCTGGGCATCGCGCCCGCCGATACCGGTAAGTTCATAGCTGGTGAAGCCGCCGCGGGTGAAAAAATCCGCCGCCAGCAGCACCCCGCCGGCGGGAACCTCCGAGCCGCCGACGCGGATGAAGTTCGATTGGATCGACAGCGAACCTCCCTCGCGGGCCGAATAGGCTTGGAGGTTGCCGCCCAATTCCAGCCGGCCGCCAACCGAGGTCTCCAAGTCGGGATCACGCCCCGAGAGAAGCGCGATGGCCCCGCCGTCCCCGAAGGCAAAGGACCCTCCGGGCCCGGCCCAGATGCCACCCGAAGCGTCGATCATCGATCCCTCACCGAGGAGGACATTGTAGCCCGTCAGGTCAACCGAACCGGCGTGCAGCAGGCGGGGAGAACGGCGGAGCGGAGCAGCCAACGTGCGCTCATCGATCAGCATTCCGGCCACACTGATCGACGTGCCCCCGGCCAGGGCAACCGTCCCGCGGTCCGGCTGCACCCCCGGCGTGGGCGGGAGCGCAAGGGCGCCCGTTTGCGAGAGCTCATTGTAAAGATACGGCGAGAAGTTGTAGGCGGTCAGCTCGACTGATCCGGCCGGAACGGTGACGTCGGCCGCGATGGTGATATTGCGCGCCTCGACCGACAAGCGGCCCCCGGGCGGAAGGGTCAAAGGCGCCCCCGCCGCAACGGTGAAGTCACCATCGGCATTCTTGACGATCAAATCCGAAAATCCGCCGCGGTTCGGATCGAAGACAGCCGGGTCGAGGCGGAAGCTGCCGCGCCGGTCGGCCGACAATGGTGCAGGCTCCAGCTCGACCTGCGCGTAGGTCAATCCTGCAGCCGCCGCCCCGGCACCGGCCGCGACTTGGAACTCCACGGGGAAAGGCGCATGTGTGATGAAGATGGGGTTGACCGTGGTGCCCACGTCCTTCTCGCCCTCGAAGGCGAGCTGCAGGATGCCCGCAGCAGGGGGAGCGTCCTGCTGACGCGCCCCCTGCAAAGTCGCACCGCGCAGTTCGCCGGCCGTCACGATCGACGGCGCAGCGATCCGGACCGAGCCGGCCGCGGCGCCTTCCTCGTAAGTGTCCTGATAGTAGCCACCCAGCGGGGCGAGCGGCAGGGAATACGATGTGCTGGTGCCCCATTTGTCAGAAGCCACGGCCGCGGACAGACCGGTGAAGACGCCGTCGTAAACGAGATCCGGTGTGGCGCTGCGGATGTCGACGATTGATCCGCCGGTGACCAGCCGCGAGGTCCGGACACGGCCAGCCTCGTAGGTGTAAAGTCCACCGGAGACGTCCACGACCGAACCGCTGTTGAGCACAACCGAGTCGCCGGCCGAGAGGGAAACCGTGCCTCCACGCGCGGTCAACTGTGCCACGTCCTTCTCGATGATGTTCGCGTAGCCGGTCAGGTCGCCCAGCGGCGTGCCAACCCAGGGACGACCGCCGTAGGTGCCGGATTGGCGCAGGTCGACAACAAGGTCGATGGCCCGCAGGTCGGATTCGCGCTGCAGCGGGGAATCGGCGAACTCGGAGCCGCGCATCTGCACGGTGAGGAGGTAGTCGTCCTGCTCGACGTAGGCATCGGTCGAGCCGCTCACATCGATGATCGCACCCCGGTCGAGAAAAATTTGACCGCCATCGAAAAGGAACCTCTGCCGGCCGGAATCGAATTGCTGCGAGAGCCCGGGCTGCGCACGGCCGGCGCCGTCGAGCGTTGTGCCGTCACCGTCCGCGTCCTTGAACGGCCAGAGGCCCGCGCGCACCGAGACATCACCGGAGGTGGCGAGCATGATCGACCCGGGGGCGAAGTAGACTCCCCTCCCCTCGACGTTGATCTGCGAATTTTGCGCCAGTTCACTCCCGGGAATCTTCCGTCCGCCGGCGTCGTCGGTGACGATGCGGGTCACGCTGGAGGGACCGAAGTTCACGCTGCCGACTTGCTGCGAGAGGAAGGCGGGTTGCTCGGCCCCGGCGATGGCGTTGAAGCCGGGATTGGAGACGGCACCGAAGCTCGCGAGAATATCGATGCGGCCGTTGAGGTCGACGCTGGTCGAGCTATCGAGCACGCCGAACTGATCGATCTTGCGCCCGGCCAGGAGGATGCTGCCGGTCGGCGCGCTGACCAGGCCGCGGTTGACCACCTCCCCGGCGTAATCACCGACCTGCCCGACCCAGACATCAAGGCCGCGCAGGCTGGGGTCGGTCTGGCTGTGCGCGGCCACGCCGACCTGTAACCCGGCGGCAAGGATGGTCTGGCCGGCCACGGTCTGAATGGCCCCCTCGTTGCGGACGTTGGGGCCGACCAGCATGACCCGACCGCCGTCGCCGTTTTGGGTGCCGGTTCCGCGGATCATCGCGCCGGGCTGGACGGTCACGTCCCCGTAACGTCCGGCCGGAGGAGCAGGAGGAACGAAGGCGGGGGAACCGCTGCTGGTGGCGGGCACGGCCACGCCGGAGAACAGGAACTGCGCGTCGTTGTTGTTGAGCAACCCGGAGGCGAGGAGGTTGTCGTTGATCGGCAAGCTCGAGGCGACAAAGGTCTGCGCCCGGACCTGGCTCGATCCGCCGAAGATGATTCCGTTCTGGTTGATCACGTAGACCTGTCCTTGGGCGTTGATCCGTCCGAGGATTTGGGAGGGCGCGATCTCCGCGCCGGTGACCTTGTTGAACGCGACCCATTCGCCGGCATCGGCGCCGCCGGCGCTCTGGTCAAAGTTGACCGCCGTGCGTTTTCCGACGTTGAAGCTTTTCCAGTGCAGGAGGGCCTGCTGCGCGGTCTGCGTGATGTTTACGGTCGTGCCGGCCTGAGTCGGGTTGTTCGCGCCATAGACAACGCGATCCAAGTCGAGCGCGCCGGGACCGAGGCCCTCGGGCACGGACGGCAATTGGCCACCAGTCAAAGGATTGAAGCCGAGGGAGGCGGGACCGCGCCGGGCGGACGCCCGGGCGGCGAGCTGGGCTGACTGCACGGTCTTGAGCATGTCGGTCGTCCGGTCGAGGCGCCCCTGGGAAGTTGAGCGCAGGCGGGCGGCGGCGGTCGCACTGGCCCCGCCATAAATCGCGGCGCGACTGGCATCGCTGGCTCTGGTTGCCCCACCGCGGAGCACATCCCCCGCGGAAGCCGGGACAGAAAGGGCCGCCGTGAGGAGAATCGACAAGACCAACGAGCCGGGCCGTCCCACCGTCCGGGGGCCACGCTGTGAAGGGCTTGTGTTGAAGGAATTTCCCATGGACGCCGCCGGCCCGCGATGCGGCGCCAGAGTAGCCTCAAAGGTATCCGGGCGACCGGTGTTTTCCAGCGGGGGCAGGTGACATTTTCGCCACAATTCGGCCGGCGGCCACCTTGAGGCGGGGACGGAGTGCCTCAGTCCTCGAGGTCCGTGTTCTGCATGCCCATGCGGCTGCTGGGCTCGGTGAAGTTGGAGTAACGCGAACCGCTGTCGGTCGGGTTGGTCGGATAGGAAGGTTGGTTGGTGTTTTGGCAGGCGGACAGGGCCAGAACGAGGACCAGGGCGAAGGTGGCGATGACGGTCATTTTCATGGTCTAAGGGCGTCAGAAAATCGGACGGATGACGAGGCGATTAATTGGCCGGGGCGACGGTGAGGGAATCGAGGGCGATTTCGTTGAGCGAGACCGGCTGACGATCGAGCAGGGTGGTCATGTAGGCCTCGCGGTTGAGCGCGGCGCGGCGCTCGCGCAGGAGCGAGGCCAGTTCGTTGCGCACTTCCTCGAAGGTGGCGGGCCCGGCCGCGCGGACTTCATCGACCCGCAAAATGTGGAAGCCATCGCGGCCCTCGACGGCAGCCGTGATCTGGCCCTTGGTCAGCGGGCTGATGGCTTGGCGGATTTCCGGGGCGATTTTGTCTTCGGGCAGCCAGCCGATTTTCCCATCCCGCGCAGCCGAGACTTGGTCGCTGCTTTTCTCGCGGGCGAGGCGGCCGAAGTCATCCGGGCGGCCCTTGAGTTGGGCGGCCAGTTCGTCCGCCTGTTTCTTCGCCGCGGCCTTGTCCCCGGAAGCGGCGAGGAAGATCTGCGAAAGTTCGTAGCGCCGCGGCATGGCCAGCTTGCCCTTCTCGGCCTCGTAGGTTTTCTTGATCTCGTCCTCCGAGGGATAATCCGCCGGCACCTGGGAGACTTCGGCGAGGTAGCTTTCGACGAGATACTGGTCGCGCACCTGCGAGAGCGCGGCCACGACCTCGGGCTTCTTGTCCCATCCGGCCGAGGCGGCCTCATTGAGCACGACGTCGCGCAGGAGGATGAGTCGAACGAAGCGGGCCAGTTCGTCTTTGTTCTTGGCCAGGGCGGCACGCTCGGCGGGACGGAGCGTGGCCAGATAAGGACTGACCTCGGAGGCTTTGACTTCGCGGGAGCCGACTTTGGCCACGACCGCATCGTCAGCGGCAGCCGGGTTGGTGCCGAGGATGGCCATGGCAAGGGTGAGGGCTGGGATCATGGATTGGTTCTTCATGGAGTGATGGTGGCGGCGCGGATGCGGGTCTCGAGGTCCTGCATCATGGTCTGGAGTTTGGCCCGGTTGACGCTGATGAAGGGCTCGCGGGCCAAGACGGTCGCACCCATGCTGTGAGCGGCGTAGCGGTCGAGTATTTCGTCGGCGGTTCGCTTCATCTCAACATTCTTGACCTGCTGCTCGGCCACGGTGCGCTCGAGGGTGCCGATACGTCCCTTGGCCTGGGCGACCGCTGCTTCGGATTTGCGGGCACGCTCGACCATGGCGGCGTAGTCTTTCTCCCATTTGGCCACCTGGGCCTCGAGCAGGGTGATGCGGTCTTTGGATTGCTCGAGGGCGGCCCGCAGTTCGGCCGCCTGGTTGGCCGCGGCGTTGCGCTCGTCGAGCATCTGGGCCTGCAGGGCGGGGATCTCTTTTTTCAGTTTCTCCGCCTCTTGCTGGCTCTGCACCATGGAGGCTTCCATCGTGGCGGTCTTGGCCTGCTCTTCGCGGACCTGCAGCATGGTGTTGCGCAGGGCCTCGCGCAGCTTGGTTTCAACGCTGTTTTCCTCCTCGGCCCGCAGCGGCGTCAGGGCGGCGGCGAGCAGGAGGGGCAGGATGATCAGACGCTTTTTCATCGGGTTAGAATTGTGCCCCCACGTCGAATTGGAAGATGTTCATGTCAAACTGCGGCCCGGCGATGCTCTCGGAGCCGAACCAGCGCAGGGCAAGATAGACTTGGGGCGAGAGGGCCAGACGGCCGGCCACGGTGAAGCCCTTCATGTTCGTGCCGCCGAAACCAAAGTCGGAGTCGTTGAAGCCGTCAACCACCGCGTCGGAGCCGATCCAACGGTAGCCGAAGGCGAGCTGCCAGGCCCCGAGTTTGTCGAGTTGCGCGTGACCGACCTCGAGATCAACGAGCCACGCGGTGCCGCTGCCCTCGAAGTCGCCGATGTTGTCGGTGTCGATATCCGGATCGTCGGCCACGACTTCGCCGCGGTTGTTGACCGCGATGTCGTTGATCTCGCTCTTGTTGAAGGCGACGTTCTGGATGACTTCGCCGATGAGGGAGACGCTGACCGGTTCGAAGCCGTCATAGGTGAGCTTGCCGGTGAAGGCGAGGTTCTGGAAGGGCGTGGCCAGGCCGTAATATTGCCATTGGTTGATCGCGCCGTAATCGTTGTAGGCGTCGGCGATGATGTCGCGGATGGGGAAGTAGGTGTTGCCCTTTTGCGCGAAGGATGGGCGGCTGTTGTCCGTGTCGCCCTGGTCATCCTCGGTGTAGGCGTAGAAAGGTGAGCTGAGCTTGCCCTCGATGTTGTAGAAATAATAGTAGGCCGCCGCGACTTGGGTGGACCAATTGCGGGCGAAGTTGATCTGCGTGCCGCCCTGGATGGCGAGGAGGTATTTGTCGTAGCTCTGGAACTTCTGCGGGGCGTTGGACGCAAAATTCAGGTCGGTATTGAAGACGGGAAACGCGCCCGCCACCAGCGTAGGGATGACGACGTTCTGGTAGTTGTAGGAGAGACGCACCGCCGTGCCGTCGAAACCGAGGTCGTTGTCGAAGATGAGCGGCGTCGAAAAGAACGGGTTGTCGAAGCGTCCGACCATCAGAGCCAGGGCCGCCTCGTCCTCGCCCCCGCCGAGGTCATAACGGATGTAGGCGCGTTCGAGCCAGATGGCGTAGTCGCTGAACTGGCCGCCCTGCGCCTGGTTGGCCAGGCCGAGGGACTGGTTGGCCGAGACCGGCGAGTTGTTTTCTCCGGTGCCGATGCGCAAGCCCGCGCTGAAATTGTCGTCGAGTTCGATCCCGGCCCCGAGTCGGACGAGCATACGGTAGCGGTTGCGATTCTGATCCGTGTTCCACTGCGGAGCGAAATCAAAACCGGTCACGTCAAACGGGCTGCCGGTGTTGATCGCGTTGAAGTTGGGGAAGGCGCCCTCGTTGTTGTTGCCGCTGGGGTATAGGTCAGCCTCGTAGCGGAAGCGGATTTCGCCCTCCGGCTTGAGCCGGGCCAGCAGAGTGGGCAGCCCGGGCGGTGGCTTGTTTTCCTGACTTCCGCCGACGGTCAGCCCGAGCTCGCGCTTGATGTCCTCGGTGATCTGCGCCCGCACCGGGGCGGGGATGTAGTTGACGCTGGTCATCATCTCCTGCCGCGAGGCCTCCAAGGGGCTGAGCGGCTTCTGCCCGGACAAGGACTGGTCGGTCATGGTCTGAACGGCCGCCACCTGGGCGATAGCAAACATATCCGACTCCTGCTGGGCTTTCTGCACCTCGGCCTCGGCCTGAGCCTGCGTGACCATGCCCTGCGCATCGTCCTTGGTCAGCACTCCGCGCTCGACGAGTTTGTTGATCAGATTGATGACAATGTTTCCGGTGGGCGTGGAGGCAGCGGCCTGGGCCGCGCTACAGTTGGCGCGGCGCAAGGAGAATGCCGGTCAGACGATCGTCGTCGTGCTGCCGGACCTGGGCGAGCGCTACCTTTCCACGCGGCTGTTCCCCGAGTAGTCTGGGTGCCACTGCTGGC
>JBGSSV010000092.1:0-1728 GCA_041736875.1 Chthoniobacterales bacterium
CTGCATCGGCCGAGGTCGACGCGACCAGTTGCGGCGACCGCCCGACATCTCGCGGCATGCTCCGGCATGCGGCGGATAGCAGCAAGGGCCTCGAAAGTGCTCGCGACAGAGTGAAGGTTGGCCGCGAGTTGACACCGGGCCAAGCGGGTATGGACACAACCCGCCTCATCAAAAAGAAAGAACTGGCCGCACGGCTCTCCATCAGTCCCCGCACCGTGGACGACTTGGTGGCCAAGCGCACCATTCCCTACCTGGCCCTCTCGCCCCGCCTCCACCTGTTCGACCTCGAAGCCGTTCGGGGGGCTCTCTCCCAACGCTTCGAGGTCCGCGCCGAGGGGGTGCGTCGATGAGCCGGGGATTCAGAGGTCGGTATCGAGTCGGCCCGACGCCTCGCGAACGCCCGGGCCGCAGCCAACGCCCGCCGAGCAAGATTATGACCACCCCCAGCGCTTCAGTCTCGTCCGACAACCTACACCCGATCCGCAGCATTGAAGCTGCCGATCGCCCGCTGCTCAGCGGTGCACCACTCGATTTCGCGGAGGCAGTGGCCAAAGTCCTGCGCGAGCAGGAAAACCGCATCGCCCGTTTGGAGTCGCTCGCTACCCAAGCCAACTCCCGCGACCACGCCAACACAGGGTTCCTCACGGTCCGCGCCTACGCCCGCATCATCGGTCGCCGTTTGGATCTCCACGCCACCAAGGCCCTCGGGAAGCGAGCCGAAAAGCTGTGTCGCGTCTTTGGAATACGGACGGGCAGCGCCTGGGATGAACTCTTCGGCGAGGTCAGAAGCTACCCGGTTGAGGTTTTGGAGGAAGCCTTCGCAGAGGGCAGACACGAGGTCATCAATCCCTGCCCCCATCCCTTGGCATGAAACTGCACATTCCAGAGACGATCCCGCAGGACCGGCTCCAGGCCGCCCTGCTCTACCGCTCGTTGGACCTTCCCGTCTACCCGTGCAACGGCCCGCGTGAGGGCACGGTCAAAGAACGAGGCAAGAAGCCCCGCGTCAGCGGCTGGCAGCAATGGACGCCGGGCGACCTTACCGATCAGATCGCCGGGGCGAATTTCGGCCCGGCTGCGAGCAAACCCGCCAACATCGGCATGCGGGTCGTGTCCCCGCTCGTCATCGTGGATTTGGATTCGAAGATCGACAGCGGGGCGACCGTCCGCGAGTGGCTGGCCTCCAAATCAGAGCTGGCTGCCGTGCCTTACGAGCGCACTGGCAACGGCGCCCACATGTGGTTCATCTGCGAGGATCTTCCGGCCTTTACCAGACCCTGCGGCAAGCCCCTGGAGAAGCCGCTCATGCACCACATCTCGGGCCGGATGCACGCGGAGCTCAATTTCGCCGGCAACATCATCGTCTCGCCCAGTGTTCACCCGGACGGCCTGGTTTACACGTGGGAGAAAACCGGTGAGGTCCCCGCCGTTTCCTGGGCTCAGCTGCAGGAGTGGTTTGGATTTACGGACCCGAATGCCGAGTCTGGCGATGAGGAATCCAAGGGCGGTAAGGGAGGTCGCAAGAAATCGGAAAAGTGGTGGCTACGGTTTCGTGGCGACATCGCCTCGTTGGAGATCGTCAGCCTGATGCGCGAGGTCGGCGGCTATGGCCAGTTGATTGAAGCCGACGAGGTGAAGCATTCCATCCGCTGCCCGTGGTGCACCGAGCACAGTGATGGCGGAAAAGAATGGTCGCCCAAATGTTCCGAAACGGTGGTTTTCGAGGGA
>JBGSSV010000058.1:0-1737 GCA_041736875.1 Chthoniobacterales bacterium
CGCGTCGCGCGGCGCGCAGCAGCCACACCACCGGAGTCACAGCGAGAAGCCGCCACAGCGCCACCCGCTCGACGGGTGCACGCAGAAAGGTCGCCGCGAGGATCAGCCCGCGCACGTGTTCTGGATGGGCCGCGGCCAGCATAACCGCGAGGGGGCCGGAAAAAGACGATCCGAGCACCCAGCAAGGGCCAGCCTCCGCCGCTGCGGCACGCACCGGCCCGAGCAATTCCTCGTAGGAATTGGCTCCGCCGTCCGGATAGCAAACAGTCCGCGCGCGGATCGTCGGCGGCAGCGCGGCCATCAGGGGCCGGAAAAAAACATCCGTCCCGTCCAGCCCAGGCAAAAGCAAAAGCGTTTCCGTTGATTCCATGCGTTTGCGCCGCGCACTCTACCGCGCCGGCGCCCGATCACACGGAGAAACGATCGTCCGCCCCGCCAGCTTCACCCCTTGTGGTCAACCCCACCGACGAGCAGGCAGATTTCGCCGCGCGGGGGCTGGGCTTCGGTGCGGGCGGAGAGATCGGCGGCGGATCCGCGCCAGTATTCTTCGAACTTTTTGCTCAACTCGCGCGCGACGCAGATGGGGCGGTCGGGGGCGAGTTCGGCCAGGACGGCGAGGGAGCGGGCGATGCGGTGGGGGGATTCGAAGAAGATGCTGGTCTCGCCGCGGGTCAGGGCGCTCTCGAGGACGTTGCGGCGGCGGCCGGATTTCACCGGGAGAAATCCGCCGAAGTAAAACTCGTGCAACGGCAACCCAGAGCCGACGAGTGCGGGGAGGATGGCGGAGGGGCCGGGGAGGACGGTGAATTCGAGGTCGCGCTCGATGCAGGCGCGGACCATGCGGAATCCGGGGTCGGAAATACCCGGCGTGCCGGCGTCGGTCAGCAGAGCGATGTTCTCGCCCCGGGCCAAGCGGTCGGCCAGCTCGGCCGTGCGGGCGCCCTCGTTGTGTTCATGAAGGCTGATTAGTGGTCGGCTGATCCTGTGGTGTTGGAGGAGGATGCCCGCGTGGCGGGTATCCTCGGCGGCGATGAGGTCAGCCTCGCGCAGGAGGCGCAGGGCCCGGAGTGTGATGTCCTCCAAGTTCCCGACCGGACTGGGGACGAGCGTGAGCAAGAGGTCAGAAGCCTTCGCTCAGGCGGCTGGTCAGCTTGACCGCGGCGTCAGAGAAGGCGAGGGACAGGGCTTGGGCTTCGTCGGTCTGGAGATCGCCGGTGACGAAGAAACTGGTCTGGCCGGTGACCTGACCGCTCAAGAGGTTGCGCCCGCCGGCGTTTTCTATCACCTCGAAGCGCACGGTGGTGAAAAGAAGATACTCGCTCGTGGCCAGCACGTTGCCGCGGATTGAGCGGGCGGGTTGGCGGCTCACCGAGGTCAGCGTCGTGCTGACCTCGGCATCCGCCTCGCGGCCGAGGGCGATGGAGTAGGTGCCGTCGGTCTGGATCTGCTTGACGATCGTGTCGGCCAGGAGGGCTTCGACGTTGGGTTCGAGGGTTTCGTTGCGTGAGACGGGGACGGAAAGCGTGGTGATGCCCTCCATGCTCCGCGGGCGTGCATCTCCCAAGGTGTAGCATCCGGCCAGCAGCGCGGCGCAGGCCACGAGCAGGAAGGTGCGCGCGATCATTCGAGCGGCGGGAGTTCCGGCTCGACGGGCGGAAGGTCGGCCGGGGGCGTCATGAGGTCGGGCCCGGCGGGTTCGCTCTGCGGGCGGACATCATCCGCCGAGGTGCGCAGGCG